>CAZIBK010000012.1:0-19193 GCA_964537125.1 uncultured Oscillospiraceae bacterium | reverse complement strand
TTATATTATTACCGAAAATCCCGCATATGAGCTTTTAAGCTGAGATAAAAGCTCTTCTCGGCTGAGTGTGTTTATATCGGACACTCCTTCGGGTTCAAACTGTATCCATGAAAGCTCCGCCTTACCCTTGCTCATGTCAGAGAAGGTTTCGTCCGCTATGCTTTCAAATTCCTCCTCGGCTATCTCCCCGCCGCTTTTATCCTCGCCGTAAAACGCACCGCCGCTTCTGTCCGAAAGAGCCAAAAGCGTAACCTCCACGCCCGCATCCTTCAGCGCAAATGAGCTTACGGTCTCCGATACGTCGGAAATGTAGTCATTTACAATATAATAGTAGGCTTCAGAGTCGTAAAATACCTCGCATGAGCGAAGGTTCAGCAAATCGGGTTCGGAATCGCCCTCGGTTTTTTCCCATGCCGCCTGCTCAAGTCCGTCCAAGATAGCGTTTACCTCGTAAATATTCGACGTTGAATACCTTCCGCCGCCCTGCGTTTCCGAAGCTATAATTTCAAGGCGGCCGTTTCGGTCAAGGTCTGTCACGCAGTAGCCTCTCTCAGATGCGCCGGGGATATACCACATATTCATATTATCGGCAATAACCTCGAGCTGGCGGTCCGTATCGGAAACAGCCGTCACGATAAACGTCTCCGACTCATGCAAAACAGGCTCTCCCAAAGACGGCTCCGTAGGCGTCTTTGGGGAAACAGCGGCGCAGCCTGCCAAGGATAAGGCGCACATCGCCGCGGCAACCGAGCATATAAATTTCTTTTCCACTGCACTTCTCCCTTCCAAAACACAAATTCCTCCGCAAGGGACGGAATGCATTACGGCACATCTCAGTCTTTTGAAAATTCTTCCGCCATAGCGTCAAGCTGCGCCGTGCTTGCCTCATCGAGCGCGGATCTTAAAGTAACCGTAGCTTCCGCAAACTCGGTATTTTTGCAATTTTCAAGCATCTTTTTCATCGTCTTCGCCGCCATTGGCGCCCATGAGCCGTTTTCAACAAAGCCGACCTTGCGGTTTTGGAAATTGCGTTCCGTCAGGCGGTTGATAAACTCGCGCATAAACGGGAACACCTCCGCGTTATATGTTACGGAAGCAAGAATCAGCTTGCCGTAGCGGAACGCGCCCTCCACCGCCTCAGCCATATCGCAGCGGGCGAGGTCCTTCACCACAACCTCGGGGCAGCCTTTTTCCCTGAGCTTTTCAGCCAGAAGCTCAACCGCTTTTTTCGTGTTGCCGTAAACGGAGGCATACGCAATCAGCACGCCCTCGCTTTCAACTCCGTATGAAGACCATGTATTATACAGCCCTGTATAATAATCGAGGTTTTCCGAAAGCACGGGTCCGTGAAGGGGGCATATAATTTCGATATCAAGCTTTGCCGCCTTCTTCAGAAGCGCCTGAACCTGTGCGCCGTATTTGCCGACAATTCCGAAATAATAGCGGCGCGCCTCGCAAGCCCAGTCCTCCTCCGCGTCGAGAGCGCCGAATTTTCCGAAGCCGTCTGCCGAGAAGAGAACCTTATCAAAGGAATCGTATGTTACAATGACCTCGGGCCAATGTACCATCGGAGCGGCAATAAAGGATAATTCGTGCTTTCCGAGGGAAAGCGTGTCGCCCTCCTTTACCACAACCTGCCTTTCCGGGAAATCCGTCCCGAAGAACTGCTTCATCATGACAAACGCCTTTGCGGAGGAGACGATTTTCGTCTCCTTATATTCATTCATGAAGTTTACAATATTCGCCGAATGGTCGGGCTCCATATGCTGAATTATGAGATAATCCGCCGCCTCTCCGCCCAATACGCTTTTTATATTGCCGAGCCATTCATCGGTAAAACGGGCTTCAACCGTATCAAACACGGCGGTCTTCTCATCGATAATTACATAGGAATTGTAAGCCATTCCGTTCGGTACGGCATACTGACTCTCAAACAAGTCTATATCGCGGTCATTTACGCCGACATATTTAATATCATTTGTAACAATCATTTGTAATTACCTCCTGCGTTTTTTACTTTACCGGCGAAACCGTAAACTTATATTCATATACCCGATTCGTCGGGTTTTTATACTGAACAAGCGGTCTCGAGCCCCAGCTGTCGTCGCCGCCGACTCCCATCATGCGGCAGTTGATTTTTACGATCGTCTTTTCCGGCTCGGGAAGCTTATAGTCGTGGTCATACGCCTCAGTCTCGATAGGCGTATAGAAGGAGGGCGATACCTCAAAGGTATCCTCCGCGTCAAAGCGAATGCCGAAGCCTTCTCCGTTCACAAACTCCGCCCAGCGCACGCCGGTCTTATTCGCGTTCTCCTGAGGAACGAGATAATGCGTCATCTGATCCTCCACCTTGATGGAATATGTACCGAGCTTTGCGCTTGACATACGGTCTATATACGTTTCGTGAGGACCGTTGCCGTAGAAGTTCATTATATTAAGCTCCTTGTCAAGGGCAAACATCATGCCCACGCAGGGGATTTCACTGTCCATAAGAGCGGGGGAAACCTTTGCTTCAACCTCTATCCGCCCGTCGCCCGTCACCGTGTAGACAAAGCGCGATAAGGACTCCTTCTCCGTGGGAAGAGTATATTCGCAGGTGATTTTCGCAAAGCTCTTTCCGCCCTCCGCGTCTATCCTTGTAAGGGAAGCGTTTAACCCCGCCTCTCTCCAGGATGCCGCGCGCTTATAAAGCCTTGCGCCCTTGTCGTTATCGGTCATCGCTCTCCAGTAATTCTGCTCCGCTTCGCCGAAAAGAACTTCCTTCCCGTCGATAACATAGCTTGCAAGGTTGCCCGTTTCCTTTGAGAATACCGCCTTGAATCCCTCGCCCGAAACGGAAATAACATCTGTATTTTCTATCCTGACGTCGCCGCCGGCTCTCTTTTCAATCTTCTTTTCATAGGGGAGGACAAACTGCTCAAACGCCACCTCATGCCCCTTCTTTGCCCAGAGAGTATCCTCGCGGAGGACTGCCGAAACAGTCACGGCGTATTCGCTTCTTCTCTTTTCGGGAAGAGTAAAGCCCATCGAGAACACACCCTTTGAAAGCGGCGCAAGATCGACCTTAAAGGAGCCGCGCTTGTCAATCCTTCCGTCAATTTCTATTGTATATGTGAAATCATAGTCCGAAAGGTTTGTGAAAAGGTTCTGATTATGGATCCTCACCCTGCCGTTTACAAGATCCGCGTCCTTAAACCATATGTTCTGATAGCACTTCTTCACCTCAATAAGCTTCGGCGTCACCTTGCCGTCGGCGAAGAGAAGACCGTTTCCCGCGAAGGTGCCGTCGTTGGGCTCATCGCCGAAGTCGCCGCCGTACGCGAGATATTCCTTCCCCTCCGGGGACTTTGTCCTTACTGCCTGATCTATCCAGTCCCAGATAAAGCCGCCCTGAAGCGACGGATATGTATAGAACAGCTTCCAATAGTCGTGCAGCCCGCCGCAGGAGTTGCCCATTGCATGAGAATACTCGCAGAGGATAAAGGGCTTATCATTGTTATGGTTTATATTTCCTATCACATTCCACGGACGGGTGTACATTTCGCTCTCAACGTCCGTTGCGTGTTGGAAGCGCCTGAAATGGCAGGTTCCCTCGTAGTGGATAATACGCGACGAATCTATTGAAAGGATATGCTCGCGCATCTTTATGAAGTTTTCACCGCCGAAGGATTCGTTGCCGAGAGACCACATGCAGACCGAGGGATGATTTTTGTCCCGCATTACCATTGCGTTTGCCCTGTCAACGACAGCGTCTGTCCATTCGGGCTTTGACGCGGGGATTGTCTCCTCCTCCTCTCTCTGACCGTAGCGCCATGTGCCGTGAGTTTCAAGGTTAGTCTCGTCTATGACATAAAGACCGTACTCGTCGCAGAGGTCGTACCATATGGGATTGTTGGGATAATGACTCGTTCTGACGGCGTTTATATTATACCTCTTCATGAGAAGAACGGAATGAAGAAGATCGTCATAATCTGTTGCGCGGAGATGATCGCAGGTAAAGTCATGGCGGTTTACGCCCTTGAACATTATCTCCCTGCCGTTTACAAGCATAAGCCCGTTCTTTATTTCATACCTCTTAAAGCCGACGCGCACGGAGACAAAATGCGTTTTCCGCCCGTCCTCCTTTACGGAAAGGACAAGTGTGTAAAGGCTCGGCTTTTCGGCGCTCCAAAGCTCGGGCTCGCCGATTGCCGCCGAAATGGTCGTCTTTTCAAATTCAACGCCCGAAAGGTAAACCTCGGATACTATTTCCTTGCCGAATACCGCCTTATTGCCATTAAAAAGCTGCGCGCAAAGGGTAACGCTCTTTGCCTCATTCGCATAATTTCTGATTGTTACGTCAACGTCAAGCACAGCCTCGTCAAAGGAGGCGTTAAGCTCGGTTTTTGCAAAAACGTCGTACACCGATATTTTGTCGGCGTATTCGAGATAAACCTCTCTGAATATACCCGAAAGCCTCCAGAAATCCTGATCCTCAAGCCAGCTTGCGTCGCACCAGCGCAGAACCTTTACCGCAAGCTTGTTTTTGCCCTTGACTATATAAGGCGTGATATCAAATTCGCTCGGCGAGAAGGAATCCTTGGAAAAGCCCGCAAATTCCCCGTTTACCCAAACATAAAAGCAGGATTCCACGCCCGCGAAATGAAGCGTTACGGGGGAAGCGAGGTCAGCCTCCTCGGGAACGGTAAATTCTCTCACATAGCTGCCCACCGGGTTATAGCCCTCAGGCGCATAAGGAGGCTTAAGCTTAGGCTCCTTAAAGCTCCACGGGTAGCGTGTGTTTGTGTACTGAGGATAGTCGTATCCCTCGCTCTGCCAGTTTGCGGGAACCTTTATGTCATCCCATGCGGATGTGTCATAATCGGTTTTATAAAAATCGCAGGGCGCCGAGGAAGGATTTTCCGAAAAATTGAATTTCCATGAGCCGTTAAGGCTTACCTTTCGCTTTGAAAGATCCCTGTTGTAAAGCTTCGCGGTGTCCTCTCTGTCATAGGGGACGAGGGTCGCTCTCGCGGGAAGGGCGTTGATATGTGTTATTTCAGGGTTATTGTTCCACTCGGGATATCCGTTTTGGGGCTTTGCGTAAACAAATTTTTCTTTCACGTTATCAATCCTCTCTCTTATAATCATTTAAAATTTTTTTAAATATTCGAGGCCCTTCGGGAGCCTTCCGAACTGAATTTTCATAAAATGCTCCATAACATCCGACACTTCCCGCGCAATCGGTTCGGGGGTGTCAAAAAGGAGCGCGTCCTTTATATCCGACTCCAGTATATACTCCATAACCTTCACCGCCGATGCGGATACCTTCACCGCCGAGGGAGATTTGCACATTTTGCACACGCTTTCGCCCTGCTCCGCGTCAAAATATTCGCCCGCGTTTCCGCAGGAGCACCGCCCGACTATGGGCGCAACGCCGACAATCTCGCAAAGCTTGAGCTCAAACGCCGCGCGAAGCACCTTTCTTCTTTGCGGATACTTGGAAAGCACAAAAAGAGTGTTCAGCAGAAGCCTCACCTCTTCCGGCGCTTCCGCGCCCTCGCCTACGCACATGGCGGCAAGCTGCGCAAAATACACCCCGTATGAAAGCGCCTCTACGCTTTCACGCAGAGGATAAAAGCTTTCAATCAAATCCGCCGAGGAAAGAGAATATATATTTCCCGTTTCCTTCAAAATCATCTCGCTGTAGCAAAGCACATTCGCCGAAGGGCTGTTTTTGTTTTTCAGACTTTTTACGCCCTTTGCCGACACACGCATAACGCCGCGCTCGGAGCTTAAAACAGTCAGCATCTTGTCGTTGTCGCCGTAGGAAGCGGAATGTACCACTATGGCGTTCACCTTCACTATACCGCCCATATCATGCCCCTTTCCCGTCATCCGGGGGATTTATGACAATATTGTCGTAAAGCTTCAGCATATTTGAGGTGTCCTCCTCGGACGCCTTTTCCACAATCACAAAATCCTCCGAACGGTACAGTATATTGACTGAGCGAAATTCAAGCGTTTTCTCGTTTCTGACGTAAACGCCCGTCACCGCGCCAACAACTCTCAGCGCCTCCGTCGGAATATATATTCCCGAAAACTTTGCCTTGCAGAGGGAAAGCTCCACCTTCCTTAATGACGTGAAATTTTCAAGGAAACCCGTAAACCTTATTACCGCGGCGCACATTCCTTCCCCGTCGGGTTCGGATATATATGTAACCGTTCCCGAAAGCTCGCTGTCGCCCGAATCCTTAAAGGTCACGCCGTAGCTTTTGTTCTCCTCTATTCCGTCAAGCTCGCTTTCAGGGATATTCGCCGCGACATACCAGACATAATTATCTATTATTTTGCACAGTCCGCTCTTTACCGCGCCCTCATAAAGCGAGTCAAAGGAATTTATTTTCGCGGGGGTAATGTTTTCAAGAGATGAAACGGTGAGTACATTCTCAAGTCCGTCAACATTTTTGCTGTACACTCCCGCCTTGGGCGCGTATATTTCCGTTCTTACCCCTCCGAGGCTTGCCGCTATTGCGTCGCGCCGCTGCTGAAGCTCTTCAAGATTCTGCTGTGCGGCATAGCTTGACGTAAGCCCCGCGCGCCTTTCGTTCAGAATTTTTATATCGCCCGACAGAGAGACGAGGTTTGCGATATTCTGCTTCGCCGCCGCATATTTGAGGTTTTTGAGATACAGCTCAACGGTACCGGCGATCTTGCTGTCGTCAATTGTCAGCACGCCCGATTCGCTCATACTCTTTTTAATCGATTCTATCCTGCCTGTAAGCTCCTCAAGCTCGCCTGTCAGTTCGGAATCGATTTCACCCGTCACAACCGCGCCGAGATATGCGTTTGCCGCAACTCTCGCGCCCTCCTCCGTCTCCGCCTCGATTATTCCCGTCACGGGAGTTTCTATTACGGTCTCGTCACGGATTACATAGCCTTCTATGTCAATAGAATTTGTGTAGCTGCCCGCTTTCGCGCTCTGAGTGATGTCCTGCGCTTTGTTCATGCGGAACGCGTTGACCGCAACAACCGCCGCCGCAGCAATAAGCAGCAGCTTCAGCACCGTTCCTACTCTGCTTTTCTTATGCATTTAATCAATCATCTACGTCTTCCGTGGTGAATTTCACGGGAGAGAGGGGACTGATTGTGGAAATTGCGTGCTTATATATCATCTGCTGCTTGCCGTCGCTGTCCATAATGATAGTATAGCTGTCAAAGCCCTTCACCACTCCGCGGATCTGATATCCGTTTATGAGGAACACTGTGATAGGCGTGCGGTCCTTCCTCACCTGATTTAAAAATACATCCTGCAAATTTGTCGCTGCCTTCATCTGAAATTCATCCTTTCTTCGCAATAATATTTTTTGCAGCCTCAAAGGGATTTTCTCCGCCGAGCCAATTTATCGCCTCGTTTCGGCGGAACCATGTCAGCTGCCTCTTAGCGTAATTTCTTGTTCTTTTTTTGATAAGCTCCTCGGCATCGGAAAGCGTTATATCCCCGTCAAGATACATTAAGACCTCTTTATACCCTATTCCCTGGAGAGAGGTGGTACACATATCCCTAACAGGCATTACAACCCTTTTAACCTCGTCCGTAAGCCCTTCGGCAAACATTTTCTCTACCCTTGCATCTATTCTATTATACAATTTCCCGCGCTCAATATCAATAGCAAACCACAAAGATTTATATGTTTCGGGCGCTGTTTTTTTTTCGTCCGTCCACCCTGAGCGCGCCCTTTCGATTGCCCGCATGACGCGCTTTATGTCGTTTTTATGCACCTTGTCCTTCTGCGAGGGAGCCTCCTTAAGGAACACCTCATACAAAGCGTCCGCGCCCTTTTCTTCGTAAAGCGAGATAAGCTCCTTACGGATATTTTCATCGCTTTTCGGCGCGTCAAGGCTCATCCTTCCCATCAGGCAGTCAACATACATTCCCGTTCCTCCCGCGACTATCACGGTTTTTCCGCGCGATAAAATGCCGTCTATCGCCTTTTTTGCGCCGCGCACAAAGTCCGCCGTGCTGTAAGCCTCCGTCACGGCGCAGACGTCTATCATGTGGTGCGGCGCCTCCCTCCGCTCCTCCTCGGTGGGCTTTGCCGTACCTATATCCATGCCTCGGTAAATCTGCATGGAATCCGCGGAGACAATCTCCCCGTCCAGCTCCTTTGCCAAATCTATCGCAAGCCTCGTCTTCCCCGACGCCGTGGCTCCGACTATAACTATAATATCCTCCATCATACGATCCTTTTAAACATCTTTTCTATCTGATATTTTGTCATTTTTACGCTTATGGGTCTGCCGTGGGGGCAGGTGGATATGCCCTCCATTGAAAGCGCCCTTTCCGCAAGCGAGCGCATTTCCCTTTCCGACAGATTTCGGTTCGCCTTTATCGCGGCCTTGCAGGAAACCGTGTAGACGGCTCTGTCCCGCCGCTGCTGAAGCTCTCCCTTGCCCGAGCCCATCAGGTCCGAAATAACCTCTATGAGAAGCTCCCCGCCGTCGTCGTAGTCAATATCCGCGGGAAGAGTGCGTACAATCACGCTGTCCTGCCCGAAATCATCGGTATCAAAGCCCGTTTTGCCGAGAAATTCGCGGTTCTCCTCCCATACTGCCTTTTCCCTCGGAGAAAGGGACACCGTTATCGGCAGCATGAGAACCTGCTTCATTGCTCCCTCGTTTTTTATTTTCTCATAATTGAGCCTTTCGTGGGCGGCGTGCTGGTCTATCATTATCATCGCGTCGCCCTGCTGTATTATGATATATGTTGAAAAGAGGTGACCCACTATTTCAAATCCTTCAACATCTTCAACAGCTTCAGCGGCTTTAACGGCTTCAGCGGCTTTAATGTTTTCAATATCCGAAGACCGCGCCTCTTTCTCTTCTGCGCTTTCCGGCGTATATTCCTCGGCAGCGCTCAAGGACTCTACTTTTTTAACCGGAAGCTCATCGGGCGAGGAAACTGTTTTCCTTTCTGCGCCCGCCTCCCTCTTCAAGGGCGAAAACAAAGTCTTCTTTTTTTCGGCGGCAGGCTGTGACGCAGGCTTTTTTGCGTCCTTTGCGAGGTCTTTAAATGTTATCCTCTCCTGAACGGGGCGAACGGCCTCCGTCGGCAGCTTAAACGCCCTTTCGGACTTCAAATTTACCTCTCTCGGACTTGAAGCATCGTTAAGCGCGGCACGCACCGCCAAAACCGTGCTTCTGTATATATCCTCATCGCTCGAAAACTTGACCTCCGTCTTTGCGGGATGCACGTTTACATCCACCAATTCCGGCGGCAGGGAAATATATATCGCGCACACGGGGAACCTTCCCGCCATAAGCTCGTTTTTATAGCTCTCTGTCATTGCGAGAGACAAAACCGTGCTCTTTACAAGCCTGCCGTTTACAAAGAAAAACTGCATATTGCGGTTGGGACGCGACAGTCTGTTGGCTCCCGTAAGCCCGGTAACGGTGCAGCAGCCCTCCGTCCTGTTGACAGGCACCATTGCGTTTGAAATATCCTTCCCGAAAATCGCCCGTATTGTGTTTTTGAGCACATTGTCGCCGGGAGTGAAGAACACGTCCTTTCCGTCCCTTATATACCGAAACGACACCTCAGGGTGACTGAGCGCCGCCCTTTGGCAGATATCCGTCACATACGCCGCCTCCTGAGAGTCGCGCTTCAGAAACTTCATTCTCGCGGGAGTGTTGAAAAAGAGGTTTCTCACCGTAACGGTAGTACCGGTCGGGCAGCCCGCGTCGGCACATTCAACGGTTTCTCCGCCCTCCACCGCCATGTATGTCCCCGTATCCTCGGAAAGGGTTTTTGTGATAATTTCCGTCCGCGACACGGCGCTTATGCTGCAAAGCGCCTCGCCTCTGAAGCCCAGAGACGCAATCCGTTCAAGGTCATATTCGGTTTTTATCTTACTCGTGGCGTGGCGCAAAAAGGCGGACGATACATCCTCCTTTAATATTCCGCTTCCGTTGTCCGTCACGCGGATGTAGCTTATGCCGCCCTTTTCTATTTCCACCGTTACGGACGCCGCACCGGCGTCAAAGCTGTTTTCCACAAGCTCTTTCACAACGCTCGCAGGTCTTTCGACGACCTCGCCTGCCGCAATCTTTTCGGCAACGCTCTTTTCAAGTATGTTTATTTTACCCATAAATCCGCCCTCCTTTCCCTATTACACTTCTCCCCTTGCCCTTCGGCACAGCTCGTACAGCTTATTCATTGCCTCTATCGGCGTCAGAGTTGTGGGGTCTGTCTCTCTAAGCTCCTCCACAATGGGATTTTTCATTATCGCTTCAAAGCTGAGCTGCATATCCGGCTCCTTTTTGCGGATTTCCGTCTTTACGGAGCCCGACTCAATCTGCTTTAATACCTCCTTCGCCCTCTTTACCACAGAGTCCGGCACGCCCGCCAGCTTTGCGACCTCTATACCGTAGCTGTCGTCCGCCTGACCGCGCACAACCTTGCGAAGGAACGTTATATCATCGCCGCGCTTTTTGCACGCCGTATTATAATTCTTTACGCCGTCAAGCTCCTCTTCAAGAGCGGCAAGCTCGTGATAGTGGGTCGCAAACATGGTTTTCGCGCAAGTCTTCTCAGCCATATGCTCCACCACCGCCCATGCTATGGATAAGCCGTCAAAGGTACTCGTTCCGCGCCCGACCTCGTCAAAAATGACAAGGCTCTTCCTTGTGGCGTTTTTGAGTATGTACGACACCTCGCTCATTTCAAGCATAAAGGTACTCTGTCCGCGCGTAAGGTCGTCGGATGCGCCTATCCTCGTAAAGAGCTTGTCTATCACGCCGACGCTGCATTTTGACGCGGGAACAAAGCTTCCCATCTGCGCCATAAGCGTTATAAGGGCGCTTTGCCGCATATATGTGGATTTACCCGCCATGTTGGGGCCCGTTATTACCATAACCATGTCTTCCGAATTGTTGAGATAGGTGTCGTTCGGCACAAATATGCCCCGCATCAGATTTTCCACAACAGGGTGCCGACCGTCCTTTATGCTTATCTCGCTTCCGAGGTTTACCTCGGGCTTTGTGTAATTGTTTTTCACTGCGGCGGCCGCAAGGGAATATACAGCGTCTATTTCGGAAATCGCCTTCGCGGTCTCCATAATTCTGCCCAATGCCGCTCCGACCTTTTCCCTCACCTCAACGAAAGCGTCATATTCAAGCGCGGCAAGCCTCTCCTGCGCTCCGAGAACGGCGCTCTCCGCCTCCTTCAATTCAAGGGTTATATATCGCTCGTTATTGACTAAGGTCTGCTTTCTGATATAGTCCTCCGGCACCTTGGAAATATTGCTTTTTGACACGTCTATATAATAGCCGAACACCTTATTGAATCCGACCTTGAGATTTTTTATCCCCGTTCTCTGCCGCTCCCGCGATTCAAGGGACGCGATGAACTCCTTCCCTTCCCTTGCCGCGCTTTTAAGCTTGTCTATTTCCTCGCTGTAGCCGGGCTTTATCAGCCCGCCCTCGCGGAGCGATATGGGCGGCTCGTCCGTAACGGCGCTGCTCAAAAGCTCATATATATCCTCAAGAGGGTCTATTTTTGCGGCTCTGTATGAGAGATATACTCCTTTAACATCTCCGAGCAGATTTTTTATGGCGGGGAGCGGCTCAAAGGACGCTCTCAGCGCCACAAGATCTCTCGCGTTTGCCATTTTCAGCGAAACGCGCGCCATAAGGCGCTCTATATCCCACACCGATGATATGGCGTCGGCGATATCCTCCCTAAGAGACGGGGACGAAACCATTTCCTCCACCGCGTCAAGGCGGTTTTGTATCGCCACGGCATTTACAAGGGGGCGCAAAATCCAGTTTTTAAGTGTTCTCGAGCCCATAGCGGTCTTTGTATTGTCAAGCACGCCGTAAAGGGAGCCGCGTTTTTGCTTTTCGCGCATAGTTTCCGTAAGCTCAAGGTTCCTTCTTGTCGACACGTCTATTTCAACAAATTCGCTCGCGGTGTATATGGATATTTCATTCATATGCGGCACGGAGCCCTTTTGCGTTTCGTTTATATATGAAATTATCGCCGCCGAGGCTATGAGAAGAAAATCATCCTGTATTTCAACGGCGTTTTTAAGCTGGGACGAAACGGTTGCTCTTGCGTCTTTTTCTATTTCCTCTTTATCATAGGAAAAGCAAAGCGTCCCTGTGCGGGAGGCTATGTATTCCCGTATGATTTTGTCCCCGCTGCCGCTTCCTCCGAGAGCAATCTCCACCGGCGAAAACCTTGCAAGCTCGTTTATCAGCAAATTCCCCGACTCGTCATTTTCTATGACGGTTCCCGAAAATTCGCCCGAGGATATATCGGCAAATACCGCCGCACTCTTTCCGCCCTCGCGGAAAATCGAGGCTATATAGTTGGTGGCGCTTGAATTGACAACGCACTCGTCAAGGTTTGTACCGGGGGTAACCGTTCTTATGACCTCGCGCTTTACAATTCCCTTAGCTTCCGCCGGGTTTTCCAGCTGCTCGCATACAGCCACCTTGTAGCCCTTTGCCACAAGGCGCGTTATATAAGTATTCACCGCATGGAACGGCACTCCGCACATAGGCGCTCTCTCGTCAAGACCGCAGTCCTTTCCCGTAAGAGTAAGCTCAAGCTCCTTTGATACGCGTACAGCGTCGTCAAAAAACATCTCGTAAAAATCACCTACGCGGAACATCAGCACCGCGTCCTTGTTCTGCGCCTTTATCTCCATGTATTGTTTCATCATCGGCGACATTTCAGCCATATGCAGCCCTCCCCGCCGTCAAAGTCTTTGTATGCTTTCAATCCGTACATTCAATGCTATAAGTATATCATCTAAAAGTATAAAAATCAAGAGCGGACTAATGTCCGCCCCTGATATGAAAAATTAAGAATCGCCGATTATCCCAAAATCTTAATAACTCTTATTTTGCCGCCCTCGCTTACATAGCGCTCCGAATAGAACGTGACGTCGCCCGACAGCGCAAGCGCCTCGTCAAGCGTTATCGCCTTAATCTCCGATGCCACGGTTCCGGCATATACGGTAACATCATCCGCAAGGGTATATTTCTGACCGTTCATAGTTATAATGTTGTCTACATACCCTGTGATAGATGTACCCGACGCCACCTTGGCTATGGGCGTCATGGTGCTGCCCGAAATTCCGTTATAGTAGCTCGCAACCGTGCCGATTTCTATTCCCGTTCTCGCAACCGAGTACTTGCTTGAACCCGAAAGGAGAGTATATGTACCGTTTCCGCCGGAGGATGTGCCCGCTACGACTATGCCGTAGGTGTTGCGGTTGCCGGAAGCGTTCTTAACGTAAAGCACGCATATCTCGCCCGCCGCCGTCAGAGAGGCATGAAGCACATCGCCTGTTCTGAGAGTTATTCCGTCAAGATCCGCAATGGTTATCTTTCTTACGTCTGCGTTATAGGAATCTCCGTCCTCATATTCGAGTATGGCATAATCCGACGCAAAGGACACGCTTCCCAGCGCTTTGGCGTCCTTATCAACCTTTCCCGTCAGCTTTTTTGCCGTCGGAAAGCTGAGCCGCGCATAGGAATTTTCAAAATTGACCTCGCAGAACCTTCCCGCGTCATCTTCGTAGCTGTCCGTATCGGTGAGGTACTTTGCCTCTGTTCCGTCCGCCATAAGGACTGTTACATAATTCTGCGTTTTGCCCTTTGTATCGGCGTCGGTGCTTGTCTCAACGCTTGTTCCGACCAATACGCCGTATAACGAAAGGTCGGAATCGGTAAGATTTACCGCGTCTACAACAGTGCCGTCCGTTCCGAGGAGAAGGGTTACTCTGTCGCCTATCTTAAAGGCGCCCTCGCTCTCGTTGAGGCGGGATATTGCCTGAGATGTGGAAAGTGTGTATGTATTGCCCGACACCTTCACGGATGAAACATTCGACTTAATGGGATATGCTTCCTCATATACGCCGGTCACGCGGTCATTATACGCGTAAAGAGTATTTGTCTTTTCGGAATAATAGCACACGTCATACTGCTCTATGTCGGAAAGCGTTGCCGTAATGCCCTTTCTTATAACCTTAAGATTTGCGGTATCGGATATATTAAAGAGCGCCGTCACGCTGTTTTTGGATATAGCGGTCTTCGGTCCCTGCATCTTATATTCGTTAAGAAGGGCATACTGTAAAGATGAGTTCTCGTAGAAAAGCGTAATTGTGCTGCCCTCGGTAACGTCTGACACAAGGTCTGCCGCGGCAGTCTTTGTTCCGTTCCGATAAACAGAAGCCTTTTCATCGAGATAGATTGTGCCGCCCCTGTCCGTCAATATGGATATATTCGAGGAATTTACCTCCTGATATATTCTCGAAACGACATAATCCGTGCTTGTCATATTGTCGTTTTCCACGAAGGCTATTACCTCGGATTTATCGTTTACCACAAGGGTTCCTTCATAGCCTACCGTAAAGGACGGATTATATTCTCCTGTTTTAAAGGTACCCGCTCCGGTCTGAACCTCTGTTTCGAGAAGAGCGGAATTTTCGTTTTTCGTGGCGGTTATTACCGTATCCTCATATACGTTTACATCCATCTTTGTAACGAGGTTGTTTCCGCCCTTCATATCCGTAAAAAGTGTGCGGTATATCAGAAGGGATGCCGTGCCTCGCGTAACGATATCATAGGGGTCAAACTGCAATCCCTCCGTAATTCCGAGAACCTCCGCCTTGTCAATATAGCCGCCGGGCCACTTGTAGCCCACATCATCCGATGTATATCCGAGAAGGCGGACAAGCACCGTGAGAGCCTGAGCATAGGAAATCTGCTCATTTGCGCCGAAGGAACCGTCGGGATATCCCTCTATGATGCCCTCCTTTGCGACTACGCTTACATATCCCGAGTACCAATCCGAGGACGATACATCGGTGAACGCGTCTGTCCTATCTACCGCCTCGTCCGCCATACCGAGCATACAAACGGCGATTTTCGCGAACTGCGCTCTTGTAAGGGGAGAGTATGGGTAAAAATTACCGTCTCCCCCGCCGGAAAGTATTCCGAGTGCCGAAAGCACCTCAATTGCGCGTCCCGTTTCGGTGGCGCCGTCAACGTCACCGAAGGCTTCGGCAAACGCGCACGTTGATATCAAAAGCGAAAGTGCAAGCACAAGCGCGATTACTTTTTTTATCATGCAAATTTCATTCCTTTCACAATCAAGTTCAGCTTTGTCCGGAAAAATGCTCCTATTCGTGCGCCGTAAAGGCGAGCATTTTTTCGGGTTTATTCATGTCGTAACGCATCGACGGGATTGAGCTTTGCGGCTCTGCGCGCCGGATAAAAACCGAAGCCTATGCCCATTGCCGCCGAGAACGCGAAGGAACCTATAATCGTTCCCATCTGTTCGAGCGGACTCAGTACGGGCATACTCATGGCGGTACATATCGCGGCGGCCCCGACGATGCCCAACACAATGCCGAAAATACCTCCGATACAGCTTATAACCGCACTTTCAACAAGGAATTGTGTCAATATAACGCCCGTTCTGGCGCCGATGGACTTTCTTATGCCGATTTCCTTTGTTCTTTCGGTAACCGTAACGAGCATGATATTCATGATGCCTATGCCGGCAACCACAAGCGATATACCCGCTATGCCCGCGGCAAGAGTCGTCATCGACGAAAGAGCCGTATCTATCGATTCGACCATTTCCGCCTGATCCATTACGTTATAATAATCCGAGTTTTGGAACTTCTTATACAAAAAGTTTTCTATGGCTTCCGTAGCCTGAGCCGTATAATCCGATGAGGAAGCCGACACCGCAAAGGATGTAAGGCTCGCGTTTCTCGTAAAGCGCTGCGCCTTGGAATAGGGAATGATTATAAGGTCGTCGTCGCCGCCCTCGGAGGCGTTCGAGCTCTTCTGATCGAGTACGCCTATTACGGTAAATACATCGATGGAGTTCCATATTCCTATTTTTATCTGCTGCCCTACCGGATCCTGTCCGTTGAAAAGCTCGTTGACAAGGTACTGCCCTATGACGCACACGGAGCTTCTGTTCTGCACATCGGTATCGGATATAAACCTGCCGTTCGTAATTTCGCGGTTTCGTATGGTGGTATAATCCGCGCTTACACCGTAAAGAGATGTGGAAAGGTTATCCGAACCGTACTTTACCGTAACGCTCGACTGAACCAAGGGAGTGTAGCAGGCTATGTACTCGGAATTTTCCTCGCACAGCTCGTCAATCTCCTCGATAGATACATTTCGCGTTCCGCCCCAGCCGCGGTTTATCGACACGCTTATGAGGTTTGTGCCCATGCTCTCCAGCTGAGTTTTCATTTCCTTTGTGGTTGCGGAAACAAGGCTTACCAAAACTATGACCGCGGCAACACCTATGATAATACCGAGCATTGTCAGAAGCGACCGCACTTTACTTGACCATATCGACGAAAACGCCATTTTAAAGCTCATTATAAGATTCATTCGCAGACCACCTCCCCTGCTTCCGTCGTGTCGCTCGTTATAACGCCGTCCGCTATGCGGACTACCCTCTGCGCCTGACGCGCTATATCCGAGTTATGCGTAATGAGAACAACGGTGTTCCCCTCCGCGTGTATTTCCTTCAGCATTTTCATTACGGCAACGCCGCTCTTTGAATCGAGCGCGCCTGTCGGTTCATCGGCAAGAATGAGCGGCGGATGGCTTGACAGGGCGCGGGCTATTGCAACTCTCTGCTGCTGACCTCCGGAAAGCTCCTTAGGCTTGTGATACATTCTGTCGCTCATGCCTACGCGTCTTAAAGCTTCCGCTGCCATCTCCTTTCGCCGCGCGGAGGGTATTCCCTGATAAATCAGCGGAAGCTCAACGTTTTCCAGAGCCGTAAGCTTGGGAAGGAGATTATATGTCTGGAATATGAAGCCTATTTTTTTATTTCTGATTCTCGCAAGCTCGTTCTCGGTAAGGTTTTCAATCGGCACACCGTCAATATAGTACGAGCCGCTCGTCGCCACGTCAAGGCAGCCGATTATATTCATAAGCGTGGACTTTCCCGAACCGGAAGGACCGATTATACTTACAAATTCCTTCGGCTTGATGTGGAGCGAAACGCCGTTTAACGCCCGCACCTCAACATCTCCGACCTTGTATATTTTATATACGTCTTCAATTCTTATCATCTAAATTTAGAACTCCTTTCAGCGCGTCGTTAACGACCGCCGCCGGGTGCGCCGCCGCCGCCACCGCCGGGTGCGCCGCCGCCACCGCCGCCCATGCCGCCCATGCCGCCCATGCCGCCCATCATCATGGCGTTGGAGGACGACGAGGACGAAGAACCTGTAACGACTACCACCATTCCTTCGGTAAGACCTTCCTCTATAACTATATAATCATCGTTTGATATGCCTGTCTTGACCTCTACTCTCTGCTGCTCGGAGTACATTGTAACCTCCTGAGAGGGCTGTCCCCCGCGGTTCCCCTGTTCGGCGGCGCCGCCTTCCGCGCGGTTCCCGCCCGTAGGCGCTTCTCCGCGTTCCATGCCGCCATCGCCGGTAGGCCGCTCGCCCTCAGGTTCATCGCCGCTGACCATGCCGCCCATAGTCGGCGCGCCGTTTGCGGCTGCTCCCAGCTCTATTTCGCCGACTACCGTTGCGTAATAGCTTCCGTTGTAGTAGCTTACTGCGTCTACCGGCGCAAGGATTACGTTTTCGGCGCTGGCTGTAATGATTTCCGCGTCAACGTTCATTCCCGGAAGAAGGTCGCCCGGTTCTTCAATCGTGACCTCAACGGGATAATATGTAACGCCGTTGGCAGACGTACCCAAAAGCGATACCGTTGTTATCTCGCCCTTGAATGTAACGCCCTCAATTGCATCGGCGGTTACGTCGACCTCCTGCCCGATGGATATCATCGAAACGTCAAGCTCATCCACGTTGATTGTGAACTTCATTTTGGAGGTGTCGGCTATTGTCATAAGTGTTGTGGAATTTTGTCCGTAAACGGTGTCGCCCTTCTTATATACCTTTGAAAGAACCTTACCCGAAATCGGAGCCGTCAGCGTATAATCCTCCGCGGCCTTTCTTGTATCGCTGAGGTTCGTCTGAGCGTTTTCATAGCTCGTCTGAGCGTTTTCATAGCTCGTAAGGGCGTTTTCATAGCTCATCTGCGCTGTTCTCAGGTTGTTTGTAACAGTCTGATTTGTCAGCACCGCTATTACATCGCCCTCGTTTACCCAGTCGCCGTTCTTTACCTTAAGCTGCGAAACCGTTCCCGACTGCTCGGCATTTGCCTTCGCCGCATCGGAATAATTAAGCGCTGCCGCGCCCGCGCCCTCTATGCTGCCGGAGGAGGTGTTAACGGTTGCCGTTGCCATCGTTCCCTCGGCTACGGAGCCGGGATTATTCACTCTTATTTCCACATATGTGACCATAGAGCCGTTAGCGCCGGCAACCGAAGCGCCGGAAATACGGTTCACGGTTCCGCTCATCTGCGTCATGTATCTTTCAAGCACTACAGTCGCGCTGTCGCCCACCGCGACCTTAGACACAGCCGCCGTTGAAACGGGAATCGACACAAGCATATATGTATTGTCCGTTATGGTGCAGACCGTTCCGTTGGCGCTGTCGCCGATAGCAAGATTCAGCCCGCTTACAACGCCCTGCGCCGGAGCCGTAACCGTAAGATTGCTTACATTTTTCTGCGCCTGTTCAAGAGAAAGCTTTGAGGACTCAACGCTGTTTGCGGAGGTCTTAAGCTGGCTCTGAGATGTTTTCACATTATTTTCCGCAGTCTTTATAGCGTTATCGCTCTGCTCGCTGTCGAACCGATAAAGCACCTGACCTTCTTCTACCATATCGCCCTCTTCAACGTCGCAGGCAATTATTTCGCCGTTTACGGTGGGAACTATATTGTATGTTTCATTCGCCTCAACCGTACCCGACCCGGTAACGCTTACCTCGATGTTGCCGCGCGTGACGACCGCAGTTGAAAGCTCTTCTTCCTCGCTGTCCCCTGTTTTAAACCGATAGAAGGCAAACGCTCCGCAGGCAACCGCAACAACAAGAATTATCGCAACGGTTCTTTTAAACCATTTCTTCTTGAAGATTGCCGGTTTTTTCTTCGGAATATCAACCTTGACATCCTCCTTATTCATACCCATACCTCCGTTATTTCATTTAGTACCCTAATAATAATTCCTCTGTGTGATAAGTGTATGCAGATAAAGTGAACATTTTATGAACAACCGCCGTGTAAAAACACGGCGGTTG
>CAZIBK010000011.1:0-19952 GCA_964537125.1 uncultured Oscillospiraceae bacterium | reverse complement strand
GCGAATAAGAATTGCCGCTTCGTGACGCGCATTTTCCGCTAAGTTAAGCTTATTATCGGGGGGGGTGGAAAAGAACCGACCGGCACGGTTGTTTTCGGTATTCGTCCGCGTTTTTGAAGGGTTTGTAAATGTATAATTTCAATGGTAAAAGCGTTTGGGTGCCGGCTAAGCTGTTAAAGTAAGCAATAACCCCGCCGCGCGGAAAAGTATTTCCTGCGGTGGGGTTATTTACGTTGGAGATTTACACAGGGGTATATTTACGGTTCCGTGCTGCCGGTTCCGATTGATTATTTATACGCCTTTAAGGTTTCTTCAGCAAGCGCGATTGATTTCAAGACCGCGCTTTCGGCGGGGCCGCCGATAAGGCTTCTGCCTTCGACGCACGCCTCCATGCTTATGGCGCCGTATATATCCTCTTCAATAAACGGGCTGCACTCCTTCATTTCGGACAATGTCAGGTCGTCAAGAGCTTTGCCGCTCTTTTCGGCAAAGAGAACCATTTTCCCGACTATTGCGTGAGCCTCGCGGAAGGGTACGCCCTTTTTAACAAGGTAATCGGCAACGTCGGTTGCGTTGGCGAATCCGCCCTTTGCGCCTTGGAGCATTGTTTCGCGGTTTACGGTCATAGTTTTAACCATGCCGTTAAATACGGGAACGCAAAGCTTGACAGTGTCAACAGCGTCAAAGAGGGACTCCTTATCCTCCTGCATATCTTTATTATACGCAAGGGGAATGCCCTTCATTACAGTGAGAAGCGCTGTAAGCGAACCGTACACACGCCCCGTCTTGCCGCGGATAAGCTCGGCAACGTCGGGGTTTTTCTTCTGAGGCATTATGGAGCTTCCCGTGCTGTAGGCATCGTCCATGGTGACAAACTTAAATTCGTTGCTGCTCCACAAAATCAGCTCCTCGGAAAAGCGCGAGAGATGCATCATTATAAGAGACAGGTCGAAAACGGTTTCGATTGCAAAATCCCTGTCCGAAACGCCGTCGAGGCTGTTTGCTGTGACTGAGGCAAAGCCCAGCTCTTCCGCTACGCTTTCGCGGTCAAGCGGGTGAGTAGTGCCTGCCAAAGCTCCGCTTCCGAGAGGCATGACGTTTGTCCTTTTATATGTGCCGCGCAGACGGTCAAGGTCGCGAAGGAGCATATTTACATAAGCCATGACATGATGGGCAAAGGTTATGGGCTGAGCCTTCTGTAGATGCGTATATCCCGGCATAATGGTCTTTGTATGCTCTTTTGCAAGAGAGAGAAGAGTTTCCTCAAGCTCGACAAGCATTTTTGTGATATTGTCTATTTCGTCCTTGACATACATCCTGACGTCAAGTGCAATCTGGTCGTTGCGGCTTCTGCCTGTGTGCAGGCGCTTGCCCGTATCGCCGATACGCTCTATAAGAATTTTTTCCACATTCATATGTATATCTTCGGCGTCTATTTCAAACTCTACCTTGCCCTGCTCGATATCATCAAGTATTTCGCCGAGAGTTTTGATAATAAGAAGACTGTCCTCCTCGGGGATAATGCCCTGCTTCCCGAGCATACGGGCGTGGGCAATGCTTCCCTTTATATCCTGACGGTAAAGCCGCCGGTCAAAGCGAATGGAGGAATTAAAATCGTCAACCCTTTTATCGGTTGCTTTTTCAAATCTGCCGCCCCAAAGTTTCATAGTTAACCACCTCATTAAATCGGGGCGGAAAATTCCGCCCCGGATTTTTTATTTGTTTTCTTCTTCGGCTATGCGCTGATTCATAAGCGCTCTGACCTTAAGAGGAAGACCGAAGAGATTTATGAAGCCTTCGGAATCCTTATGGCTGTAAAGCTCATGGCTGTCGCCGAAGCTTGCGATGCTTTCATTGTAAAGAGAATACTTGCTCTTAGAGCCGGCAGAGGAGATATGACCCTTGTAAAGCTTAACCCTTACCTCGCCGGTAACCGTTTCCTGAGTACTGTCAACAAAAGCGCTGAGAGCTTCGCGGAGAGGAGTGTACCACTTGCCGTCATACACGAGCTCCGCAAACTTGATGGCAGCCTGACGCTTGAACGCCTGAGTATCGCGGTCAAGGCAGAGATATTCAAGATCTTCGTGGGCGTAGTAGAGAATTGTGCCGCCGGGGGTCTCGTAAACGCCTCTTGACTTCATGCCGACAAGCCTGTCCTCACAGATGTCGGCAATACCGATGCCGTTTTTGCCGCCGAGCTCGTTAAGCTTTTCGACAAGGGCGACAGGCTCCATGGGAGTACCGTCAACAGATACGGGAACACCCTTTTCAAACCCGATAGTGACATATGTGGGAGTGTCGGGAGCCTTTTCCGGGGGAACGGAGAGCTTGAGAAGAGAATCAAGCTGCGGCTCGTTTGCAGGATCTTCAAGATCCATGCCCTCGTGGCTGATGTGCCAGATGTTGCGATCCCTTGAATAGAGATCCTTCTTTGTAACGGGAATGGGAATGTTATGCGCCTCGGCATAATCAACCGCGTCCTCACGGCTCTTTATATCCCAGATTCTCCAAGGAGCTATTATTTTAAGCTGAGGAGCGAGAGCCTTTATTGTAAGCTCAAAACGAACCTGATCGTTACCCTTGCCTGTTGCGCCGTGGCAAATAGTCGTAGCGCCTTCCTTAAGAGCAATCTCAACAAGACGGCGCGCGATTATGGGACGGGCGTGAGATGTGCCGAGAAGGTACTTGCCTTCATATACGGCGCCTGCCTTTAATGTGGGGAATATGAAGTCCTTAACATACTCTTCTCTGAGGTCTTCGATATAAAGCTTTGAGGCGCCGGCGTTGAGAGCGCGCTCTTCAAGACCTTCCGTTTCCTTACCCTGACCGACGTTGCCGCATACGGCAATAACCTCGCAGTCATAATGCTCCTTAAGCCAAGAAATTATGATTGAGGTGTCGAGTCCGCCGGAATAAGCAAGAACAAATTTTTCTTTCGACATATTGCAATTCCTCCTAAATATGATAAAATAATTATGTTACTATGTAATTTATACATATCTTCTGTATATTATAAACCACTTTTTTGGATTTAGCAACACTTTTTTGGATTTGGAGTGTATTTTTATGAGAATTTTAGGTATAGACCCCGGAATAGCTATCTGCGGCGCCGGAGTTGTAGAGAAAATCGGGAACGGGTACAGGGCAATTTATTATGATTCTATTCTCACAAAAGCGCACACACCGCTTGAAGAAAGGATAGAAATAATATATAATGAAACGGTACGGATAATTGACGCCTATAAGCCTGAGGCAATGGCGGTCGAGGAGCTTTTCTTCAACAACAACGCAAAGACTGCCTTTGCCGTAGGGCAGGCAAGGGGCGTTGTGATTCTTGCGGCAAAGCAGAAGGGCGTTCCGGTTTTTGAGTACACACCGCTTCAGGTCAAGCAGGCTCTCACGGGGTACGGCAGAGCCGACAAAAAGCAGATACAGCAGATGGTCAAATCATTTTTGGGGCTTAACGAAGCGCCTAAGCCCGACGATACGGCGGACGCGCTTGCAATCGCCATATGCCACGGCAACAGTGTGCGCTTTAACAGTATAAAATTCGGAGGCTTAAATATATGATATCTTTTTTAAAAGGGAAGCTGGCGTTTTCGGATGAAAACGGCGCGGTAATAGACGTAAACGGGATGGGGTTTGAGGTTTGTATGCCGATTCTTGACATAAACACGCTCCCCGAAATCGGAGCCGACGTCACGGTATATACATATATGTATGTGCATGAGGACGTAATTGCCCTTTACGGGTTTTCGGACAAGGAGTCGATAAAATACTTTAAAAAGCTTATAAGTGTTTCGGGGGTAGGTCCCAAGGCGGCAATTTCGCTCCTTTCGGCGCTTTCGACATCGGAGCTTGCAACGGCGATAATATCCTCCGACGCAAAAGCCATAGGGCGCGCAAAGGGCATAGGTCCGAAAATGGCTCAGAGGATAGTTCTGGAATTGAAGGGAAAGGTTGACACGACAGACGCTCTCCCAAAAACCGAGCAGGTTTCGTACAAGCCCTCTGCCGATTCGAGCGCCGTCAATGCGCTTATTGCGCTCGGATGCTCCCCCAGCGAGGCACAAAAGACCGTTATGCAGATATCGGGCGAAAACATGACGACAGAGGAAATTATCAAGGAAGCACTGAGGAGGCTGTCAAATGGAATTTGATGATAGAATGATATCGGCGCATATGCTTGACGGCGATGAAGCCGAAGTAGGGATACGCCCTAAAACCATGAATGATTATATAGGGCAGGATAAGGTGAAGAAAAGCCTTGAAATCTATATAAAGGCGGCTCTCGAACGCCATGAAGCTCTTGACCATACCCTCTTATACGGGCCTCCCGGACTGGGCAAAACCACTCTTGCCGGAATAATAGCGAATGAGATGGGGGTTAATCTCAGGGTGACAAGCGGCCCCGCGATTGAAAAGCCGATGGATATGGCTGCGATATTGACTAATCTCGGCCCGCAGGATATCCTCTTTGTGGATGAGATACACCGCCTTTCAAGAACGGTGGAGGAAATCCTCTACTCAGCAATGGAGGACTTTGCCCTTGATATTATTGTGGGGAAGGGCCCCAGCGCCCAGAGCGTCAGGCTGAGCTTACAGCCCTTTACGCTTATAGGGGCGACTACGAGAGCAGGTCTTTTATCGGCTCCGCTGCGCGACCGTTTCGGAGTGATACAGCGCCTTGAATTATATAATAAATATGATTTGATGCATATTATAAAGCGCAGCAGCTCCATTTTGGGGATAGATATCGAGGATGAGGGCGCGGCGGAGATAGCCTCACGCTCCCGCGGTACTCCGAGAATTGCAAACAGGCTTCTTAAGCGCGTCCGCGACTACGCGCAGGTCAGGCGCGACGGCTCAATATCAAAGAAAAATGCCGATGAGGCGCTCACCATGCTCGAAATAGATTCGCTCGGACTTGACGCCATTGATAAAAAGATGATGAATACGATAATGGTGACATTTGAAGGCGGTCCCGTGGGGCTTGATACTCTTGCCGCAACCATAGGCGAGGACGCCCGCACCATAGAAGACATATATGAGCCGTATCTTCTTCAGCTCGGTTTCCTAAACAGAACGCCGAGGGGAAGAGTTGCCACAAGAAGCGCATACCAACACTACAACATACCGTATAAAGAGCCGAAAGACTGATGTTACAAATTTGTTACAAAAACTCATTCCGCAAAGGAATGAGTCGTGTTTTGACGAATAAAATATAATGAGGTGATAATATGAGGATGGCAGCGGCTGTTATGCTGTCTGTTGTGATGATTTTTGTGTGTGCATTTCCCGCAAGCGCGTTTACGATAATATACGACGGAAAAACGGAGGATTATCCGTGGGATCCGATTACTATGGTAGTTGACGGAACCGTTGTGGAAACAGAGGAGATGCCGCCCATAATATTAAACGGAAGGACTCTCGTTCCTGCAAGGGAATTTTTTGAGCAGCTCGGCGCCGAGGTGAACTGGGATCAGAATACGAGAAGGGTTACCGTTGAATATAACGGCGTGCGAATAATCATGACAATAGATTTAAAAACGGTTTTTGTCGGGGATAATTCGGTTATGATATCGGATGAAGATCCCGCGCCGAAAATAATAAACGATAAGACAATGATTCCGGTGCGCTTCGTTGCGGAGGAGCTGGGATTTAATGTGGAATGGGTAAACAGTACGCGCAGCGTTGTAATTACTTCGCCCAATACAGAAACCGTTACGGTATCCTCTGTTGTGTTCGGTTCAAATGATGCGGACGAGCTTTTTGTTACGATGGACGGTATAGTTGAACCGGATATATTTATGATGCAAAATCCGTTTCGTGTAGTTATCGATTTTTACGGAGCGCAGCCGACTATGAAGGACGGCAGCATAACCGCGGATGGATCGGCTGTTTCAAAAATCCGATACAGCCGGCATGATGATAGGTTCCGAATTGTTGCGGATATGAAGTGCGGCGCCGATATAGAGGTGGAAGACCACGGAAACGGCATACTTATAACATTTATTCCGACAGGTGCGGAAGAGCCTACAGAGGAAGAAACGCAAGTACCCTCCGATACGGAGATATCCGGAATGACGGTTGTCGTTGACGCGGGTCACGGCGGAAGCGATCCGGGCGCGATTTATCCGGCGGAATCGTCAAATCCGTCTATAAGAGAAAAGGACGTTACCCTTGCAATTGCGCTCAAGGTGAGAGACAGCCTGAAGGCAAAGGGAGTAAACGTCATTATGACGAGGGACGGCGATACTTATCCCACTCTTCAGGAGAGAGTTGAGATAGCAAACGCCTCGGGAGCAGACCTCTTTGTGTCAATACATTGCAATTCAATGGCAAATAAAGACGAGATCGACGGGGCGCAGGTTTATTATTTCGGTTCGTCGGTTTTCGGGAAGAAATTTGCGACAATAGTATATAACAACATAATTGA
The DNA here is from genome assembly GCA_964537125.1 of uncultured Oscillospiraceae bacterium. Taxonomy (GTDB): domain Bacteria; phylum Bacillota; class Clostridia; order UMGS1883; family UMGS1883; genus CAZIBK01. The sequence goes on along the minus strand of CAZIBK010000011.1, from coordinate 13,513 downwards.
ATATACCGACATGACGGAGCGCGGCATACAGGACGGCTCGACGCTTTATGTAATAAAAAACACTGTCATGCCCGCGATTTTGACAGAGGGCGGATTTGTATCAAACGCAAAAGACAGGGAATATCTTTTGTCGGATGAAGGGCAGACGGCTATTGCGAAGGCTATTTCCGACGGAGTGGCGGAGGCGCTGAAACTGCTGTAAAAATCCCGAGGCAAGCTCTGCGCGAAAAGAACCCGCGAGGACGATAAAAATTTTGAAGAAACCCTTATAAAATTGATATCTTCTACTTGAAAAACAAAAAATTATGTGATATACTTCTACGCAAAGGCTGTGAAACGGAGAGTAAGCTGTATTAAGCCGAAAGAGAGCGGGCGTCATGGGCTGAAAGCGCCTGTCGGGAAAGTACAGCCGAAGTTCACCGCGGAGCCGCGCACTGAAAATTGTTTAGTAGGCTGCGACGTATGCGCACGTTACGCGCTTTTGAGCGTCCGATTATTCGGAAATTAGGGTGGTACCGCGGAAAAAGTATGTTTTCGTCCCTGACGTATTATTGCGTTGGGGGCGTTTTATTTTAGGAGGAATTGTCCATGAAAGAAAAACTTGAAGAAATAAGGAGCAAGGCGGAAGCCGAGCTTCTTAACGCATCGACGCTTGCCGATATTGAGGAAATACGGGTAAGGTATCTCGGCAAGAAGGGCGCGATTACGTCCGTGTTGAGGAGCATGGGCTCGCTCAGCGCGGAGGAAAGACCTGTTATAGGTCAGGCGGCAAATAAAGTGAGAAGCTTTATAGAAAACGAAATCGATGTGAGGAAGAAGGAAATTGCCCAAAAGGAGAAGGACGAAAAGCTCAAAAATGAGGTCATTGACGTCACAATGCCGGGCAGAAGGAACCGTGTGGCAAAGCTTCATCCTCTCACAAAGGTTTTGAACGAGGTTGAGGATATTTTCCTCGGAATGGGCTTTTCGATTGCGGAGGGTCCCGATGTGGAGCTTGATTATTACAATTTTGAGGCTCTCAATATTCCGGCGGATCATCCGGCGAGAGATACGCAGGATACATTTTATATTACCGATAATATCCTTCTCCGCACTCAGACCTCGCCTGTGCAGGTTAGGGTAATGCAGAAAACAAAGCCCCCTATCAGAATTATTTCTCCGGGCCGTGTTTTCAGAAGCGACGCTGTCGACGCGACACATTCTCCCGTTTTCCATCAGATAGAGGGGCTTGTAATCGACAAGGGCGTTACAATGGCGGATCTCAAGGGAACGCTTGAAGCCTTTGCAAAGAAGCTTTACGGCTCGGATGCAAAGATAAGGCTTCGTCCCCATCATTTCCCGTTTACAGAGCCGTCGGCTGAGGTTGACGTTTCGTGCTTCGTGTGCGGCGGCGCTGGCTGCAGCGTTTGTAAGGGCGAGGGCTGGATTGAAATCCTCGGCTCCGGAATGGTGCATCCAAAGGTGCTTGCCGAATGCGGCATAGACCCCGAGGAATACAGCGGATTTGCGTTCGGACTCGGTCTTGAGAGAATTGTTATGAGAAGATACAACATTGATGATTTGCGCCTTTTCTTTGAAAATGACGTGAAGTTCTTGAATCAGTTTTAATCGGGAGGCAGAATAATATGAATTTACCGCTTAGTTGGCTTGATGATTATCTCAAGCTTGGAGATATAAGTCCTAAGGAGTTTTGCGATGCTATGACTATGTCAGGCAGCAAGGTAGAGGGCTTTGAGGAAATCGGAAAGGATCTTACTGGGGTTGTCGTAGGCAAAATCCTTACAAAGGTGCATCATGAAAATGCCGATACGCTCTGGGTATGCACCGTTGACGTGGGAGACGAGGTTCTTCAAATTGTTACGGGCGCGCAGAATATCGAGGTGGGGAACCTTGTTCCCGTTGCAAAGGTGGGCGCGCATATTCCGAAGCTCGCCCATGGCGAAAGCAAGGAGGGCGGCATTATAATTAAGGCAGGAAAGCTCAGAGGCGTTCCCTCAAACGGCATGATGTGTTCTCATGACGAGCTTGGTCTTGACGCGTCTGTGCCGGGGGCAAATCCCGACGGAATACTTATACTTCAGGAGGAGTATCCCCTCGGGCAGGACATAAGAAAGGCGCTTAATATAGGCGAAACTGTTGTTGAATTTGAAATAACATCAAACCGCCCCGACTGCCTTTCGGTTATAGGTCTTGCAAGGGAGGCTGCCGTCACCTTCGGCGTTCCGTTCTCGATTCCTGAGGTTAAGGTAGAGGCAAAGGCTGACGGTAATATTAACGATATGCTTGAGGTAACCGTGGATGAGCCGTCCCTTTGCATGAGATATATTGCAAGAATAGTTAAAAACATAAAGATAGAGCCTTCGCCGGAATGGATGAAAAAACGGCTTAATGCCGCAGGTGTGAGAGCGATAAACAACATAGTTGATATTACAAACTATGTCATGCTCGAATACGGTCAGCCCATGCATGCCTTTGATCTCAGCTTCCTTGAGGGCGGAAAGATAAATGTTCGCAGAGCGGCAGAGGGGGAGAAGATAACCACGCTTGACGGGCAGGAGCGCGTGCTCGATAATTCGATGCTCATGATATGCGACGCGGTAAAGCCCGTTGCCGTTGCGGGAGTTATGGGCGGCGAAAATTCCGATATTAAGGACAACACAAAAGCAGTTGTGTTTGAAAGCGCAACCTTCCTCAGAGGCAGTGTGCGGGTTACGGCAAAGAAGCTCGGCATGAGAACCGAGGCCTCCGCCCGTTACGAAAAGGGGCTTGACCCCGATATGACCCTTCTTGCGGTAAACAGGGCGTGTCAGCTTATCGAGCTTCTCGGAGCGGGCGAGGTCGTGGAAGGTATGATTGACGTGGACAATTCGGATCATACTCCGCATATTTTGCCGCTTCGTACAGATTATATCAGAAGCTTTATCGGATGCGATATTGACGATGAGTTTATGATAAAGACATTAAGAGATCTTGATTTTAAGGTTGATACGGAGAAAATGGAGGTAACGATTCCCTCTTACCGCGGAGATGTTGAAAGCTCGGCTGACATAGCGGAGGAAATAGCGCGTATTTACGGATACGACAAGATTCCCTCCACGCTTCTCAGCGGCGAAACAACAATGGGCGGAAGAACATATTCTCAGATAACGGAGGGCAGAGTAAAGGAGCTTCTTTGCGCGCAGAACTGCTATGAGATTATGACATATTCCTTCACAAGCCCAAAGAGCCTTGATTTGATAAACGCGCCGGAGGAACTCAGAAATTATATAAGGATAACAAATCCTCTGGGCGAGGACACGTCCATCATGCGTACAACAACCTTCCCGAGCATGATGGAGATAATCGCCAAAAACTATAACAGAGATAAGGCGTCGACAGTCCGTTTCTTTGAAATAGGGACTGTATATATCCCAAAGAGCCTTCCTCTTACAGAGCTTCCCGACGAGAGAAAGATAATCACTGTCGGCGGATACGGCAGGATGGATTTTTACGACATTAAGGGAATAGTCGAAGAATTGCTTGACGGCTTGGGCATTGGCAATTATTCGTTTGATTCTGCGGAGAAGGGAAGGATGTATCATCCCGGAAAGTGCGCGGAGCTTTTCATCAATACAAAGCCTGTCGGTATTCTTGGGGAGGTACATCCCGACGTTACCGAAAACTACGGCATTGACACACGGACATTCATGGCTGAGATTGATTTTAATGCCGTGTTAAAGGCTGCAAAGCGTGATGTTAAGTATAAGCCTCTCGGCAAATTCCCGTCTGTTACCCGCGATATTTCGCTTCTTGTTGACGAGGGCGTAAAGGCGGCACAGATTGAAACTGTTATAAAGAAATCCGCCGGAGGACTTCTTGAAAGCTTACAGCTCTTTGATGTGTATAAGGGCGCGCAGATTCCCGAAGGAAAAAAGAGTGTTTCCTATAACATAGTATTCCGTGCCGACAACAGAACCCTTAAGGATGAGGAAATCCAGAAAATTTTTGATAAGATAATAAAAAATGCCGAGTCAAAGCTCGGTGCGGAACAGAGATAAAACTGTTCAATACCGTCAAAGCGGCATAGTTTAGACTATGCCGTTTTGACGTTTGGCGGCGGAAAAACGAGAGTAAAAGGAGCGTTGGAATGAAAATACTGATAATCGAAGATGATTTGAGTTTAATAAAAGGACTGTCCTTTGCAATAAAAAAGCAAGGCTACGAATCGGATATTGCCCGTACCCGTCTTGAAGCGGATACCGTGTGGGCGGACGGAAAGTACGACTTAGTAATCTTAGATGTATCGCTTCCCGACGGCAGCGGCTTTGACATATGCGAAAAAATCCGTCTGACGTCAAAAGTACCTATTGTTTTTCTTACTGCCGCCGATGAGGAAACGGACATAATAATGGGGCTTGATATGGGCGGCGATGATTATATAACAAAACCCTTTAAGCTGTCTGTGCTTTTATCAAGAATAAATGCAATACTTCGCAGAAGCAATAATTTTAATCAGCCCGATACAGAGTTAAATTCAAACGGTATAACGGCGCAGCTGCTGAAAGGGAAGGTATATAAAAACGGAAAACAGCTTGAACTGACGGCAGGCGAATACAAGCTGTTATGTATGTTTATGTCAAACCCGGATATTGTACTTTCATCCGAGCGGATTTTGAGTAAATTATGGGACTGCAATGAAAACTATGCAGACAGCAATACGCTCACTGTATATATACGCAGGCTTCGCACCAAAATCGAGGACAATCCGAGCGATCCCAAAATGATAGTAACTGTTCGGGGTATGGGTTATAAATGGCAGGTGTAGTCATGAAAATACTTAATGATAAAAAGACAAAGCTTCTTTTGTGCGCAATACTGTTTTGTATGATTGCATTTGCGCTTATTTCCGTGTTTTTGATAATATTCAAGGCTAAAAACGCGTCTGTCGTTATTTTTGCCGCCGCTCTGTCCGCCTTTGCGGCAATATCGGCGGCTTTATGCGGATATTTCAGCGAACAGAACAAAATTATCGAAAGCGCCGAAGCACAGCTTGCGGAATATATCTCGGGCAATCAAAATGCCCGTATTGAATGCGACGAGGAGGGAGAGTTATATAAGCTGTTTCACAAGGTAAATTCTCTTGCTTCAATTTTAAATGCTCACGCCGAAAATGAATTGAAATCAAAGCAGTTTTTAAAGAATACAATATCGGATATTTCACATCAGCTAAAGACGCCGCTTGCCGCTCTGAATATCTATAACGGAATTATCCGAAGCGAAAGTGAAAGCTTGCCGGAGATACAGGAGTTCACAAATCTTACCGAACAAGAGCTTGACCGCATAGAAACGCTGGTGCAAAATCTTTTGAAGATTACAAAGCTTGACGCGGGAACAATAGCTATAAATAAAAAATCGGAAAATGTTTCGGGAATGATGAATGAAATAAAAACGCATTTTCAATTCCGCGCCAAGCAAGAGGGAAAGCAAATCGAGCTTGCGGGCGATGACGATATTGCTTTATTGTGCGACAAAGAGTGGCTTATACAGGCAATAGACAATATTGTAAAAAATGCGCTCGACCATACCGGGGAAGGCGGAAAAATACGAATAGAATACAAACAGCTTCCGTCTGTTGTCAGGATTATTATAAGCGATAACGGGAGCGGTATCCACCCCGAAGATTTGCATCATATATTCAAACGATTCTACCGCAGCCGATTTTCACAGGACACGCAGGGCGTCGGTCTCGGATTGCCGCTTGCAAAAACAATTGTTGAGGAAATGGGCGGCAGTATCGAGGTTGACAGCGAGCTTGGCAGAGGCACGGCTTTCATATTGAATTTTTTAATTTAAACGCGAAAACGAGGCAAGCGGATTGCCGTTTGGAGATGTGCGGTTTATTTTGCGTCAATCCTACAAATTTGTAGGATTAAATTCATGCTGCCGTAAGGTTTATATGATATTTTTTGAGCATCAAATCAAAAGGGGTGTTTACACTATGAATTTATTGGAGGTAAAAAACCTCAGCAAAACCTACGGAAGCGGAGAAACATCCGTAAAAGCGTTAAAAAATGTCAGCTTCAATGTGCCGAAGGGCGAATTTGTCGCGGTGGTGGGAGAATCGGGAAGCGGAAAATCAACGCTTCTCAACATGATAGGCGCGCTTGACGTTCCGACGAACGGTAAGGTGTTTATCGGCGGCAAAGATATTTTCGCAATGAAGGACGGCAATCTCACAATTTTTCGGCGCAGAAATATAGGCTTTATTTTTCAGTCGTTTAATTTAATCCCCGAGCTCACGGTCGAGCAAAATATAATATTTCCCGTTTTGCTCGATTATCAGAAGCCCGATGAGAACTATTTGGAGGAATTGCTTACGGCGCTGAATCTCTCCGAGCGCCGTAAGTATTTGCCGAGCCAATTATCCGGCGGGCAGCAGCAGAGAGCGGCGATAGGCAGAGCTTTGATAACGCGTCCCGCGCTTATCTTGGCGGATGAGCCTACGGGAAACTTAGACACGCAAAACAGCAGCGAGGTAATCGCATTGTTAAAGGAAGCGTCAAGGAAATACGAGCAGACAATTATAATGATTACGCACAACCGCTCCATTGCCGCGTCCGCTGACAGAGTCCTGAACGTGTCCGACGGTGTACTGACGGATTTGGGAGGTGCCGGCAATGAAAAGCTATCTTAACCTTATCCCAATTTCCGCAAAGGTGCATCGAAAACAAAACCGAATGACAATTATTTGTATCGTGCTTGCGGTATTTCTTGTAACAGCCGTATTTTCTATGGCGGATATGGGAGTGCGCGCGGAAAAGGCGAATATGATTAACAAGCACGGAAACTGGCATATAAAGCTCCACGAAATAGACAAAAGCACCGCCGAGCAGATATGCGGCGAGGCAAGTATTGCCGCCTCGTCTTGGTATGACGCAATAAACTATAAAACAGACAAGGATTATTATATAAACGGAAAGAAAACAGCGCTTGTCGGAGCGGAGGAAGATTATATTACCGATATTCTGACCTCCGAATTTGAGGGCAGTTTTCCTAAAAACACACAAGAGGTAATGCTCACGTCAAACGCCCGCGATGTTCTCGGTATAGGCATAGGCGATAATATCACAATTAACACGCCTGCCGGAGATATGAATTATATTGTATCAGGCTTCAAATATGACGAGTCGGCAGTGTTTTATGACGCTGTTGTAGCGTTTATGAATGAGGAATGTTTTGAACAAGTATGCTCTGTTACAGGCGGCGGGGACTCTTATCCCGAATATTATATTCAATTCAAGCCGCACACGAATATGAAAAAAGCGATTGCGGACATAAAAGAAGAATACGCTCTTACGGATAATCAGATTGCGGAAAACGCCGCCGTTTTGGGAATGGAGGGCTTCAGCAGCAATTCCTATCTTATGGGACTGTACGGCATTGCGGCGTTTCTGTTTTTGCTTGTGCTGATTGCCGGAGCGCTTATGATTTCAAGCAGTATGAACAGCAATGTAGCGCAGAGAACAAAATTTTTCGGAATGATGAGATGTATCGGCGCAAGCAAGCGGCAAATCGTCAAATTTGTTCGGCTTGAAGCTCTTAATTGGTGTAAGAGCGCTATTCCTGCGGGAATAGCGATTGCGATTGCGGTAACTTGGGGTTTATGCGCTCTTATGCGTTTTTTGATTGGCGGCGAATTTTCTGATATTCCTGTTTTCGGAATAAGCGCGGTAGGAATTATATGCGGAATTATTGTCGGATTTATTACAGTGCTTATTGCGGCGCAGTCCCCCGCGAAACGCGCGGCGCGAGTTTCGCCCGTCGCGGCGGTATCGGGCAATGCGTACAGCGCAAAAAATATCCCTGATAAAACAAATACGCGTTTAGGTAAAATTGAAACGGCTCTCGGAGTAAATCACGCGATGGCTTCAAAGAAAAATCTTGTTCTTATGACGCTTTCGTTTGCGGTCAGCATTGTAATGTTCCTGAGTTTCTCGTCTTTTTTGGGATTTATAAAGGCGGCTCTGCCCTCGCTTCGCGGTTATACTCCCGACGTGGCTATAGTAAGCGCGGACGGGGATTGCTCGGCAGACAGGGAGCTGTATGGCAAAATTTACGGACATCATGGCATAAAAAGCGTTTACGGCAGCATGTTTAATCTGCACACGCCGGTAATATCCGACAGAACGGACGAGGTCGATCTGATTTCGTATGATATGTATATGATGAATTGGTCTGAAAATAATGCTTTGATTGACGGAGATTTATCAAAAATTTTGGGTGACAGCAGCTATGCTTTCACAATTCATAACAAAGAAAGCACCTTGAGAAAGGGTGATAAAATACAAATAGGCGATGAAGAAATTGAAATTGCCGGCGAACTGTCAACAGGGATATGGTCGGACGGTAAAGCCACGGTTGTCTGCTCAGAGGAAACATTTACGCGGCTGACGGGCAAAAATGATTATTCGATTTTAAATATTAAACTTGCGAAGGACGCAACGGAAAACGATGTAGCCTTTCTTCGTAATTTAGCGGGTGAACATTCGCTTGCGGATTATCGGGAAAGCAACCGGCAAAACAGAAGCACATATTGGCTGTTTAATATTTTGGTATACGGTTTTTTGGCAATTATAGCTATGATTACCGTATTTAACATAATGAACAGCATTTCAATGAGCGTGTCGGCGCGAATAAAGCAGTACGGCGCAATGCGGGCAGTCGGTATGGACGGCAAGCAGCTTACAAGGATGATAACCGCGGAAGCTGTTTCCTATGCCGTATTAGGCTCGATTATCGGCATTATTGCGGGACTGCCGCTGAACCGTCAGCTGTTTGAAGCATTGGTTACATCGCATTTCGGTACGCCGTGGGCGTTTCCTTACGCTCCGATTGCCGTGATACTTTTACTTGTCGCCGTTTCCTGTGCCGCGGCGGCGTATGCGCCGTCAAAGCGCATAAGGAATATGACAATTACAGATACGATAAACGAGCAGTAGGTGTTTGGAAATAACGCTACATTTCTCTTTTATTCATAATGATAATGCCTGTAACCGCGGATATAACAATATAACCGACGCATACTGCAATAAACAGACCGCAGCCGCTTTTAACCAACTGCTGCGGCGCGTTTGAGTTCATACCGTACGCCATTAGCGAGTAGGGCCATATATGACCTAATTTTTTAGCCAGAAAGAACAGTCCGGAAAGCCCGCCCGCAAAAGCAATGCCGACGGGCAGGGCAAAGCTTTTTATAAAAATTGAAAGCAGCAGCTGAATCGACGCCGTTACCGTACCGCCGAGAGCCCCGAACAGGCACCATGATATAATTGACGATACGGGCGGCGAGGTCATACCGACAAGCGTTCCCGATATGACGAATAATGCGCCTATCCATATTTCACTCATAAACACCATAAATGCCGCAGTAAGAAGCTTTGATATAAATATCTCTGCTCTGTCGGCGGGTATTGTCAATATTTTATTCCAGTTACGATTATTGTGTTCAATTCTCATAATATAAGCACAGTATACGCCGATCATGACGGGCAGAAAAAAATAGCAGGTAAATATTGTGTGCTGTGTCCACAGGCTGTACCATTCGCTTTGCAATATTTCTATATTTCCCAAATAATTCAATGTACCAAAAAGGGCGGAAATAATCGGCAGAATTAAAAACGCGAGCCATATCGGAGAACGCTTTAGTTTCATTCTTTCGGCCTTTAATAATCTCAACAACATAATCATACATCCTTTCTGCAGAATAATATTCTTCCGGCTATGTACATTGCAGCGCAGGCGGCAACCAGAATACCGAAGGAGAGCCAATCTATATCCGTAACGGCATAATACGCATTTGCATATCTCGTTTCTTTTTCCCAGCCGAACAGCCCCACGAACTGCAAAGCTCCGTAATATCCCCATAAAAAAATTCTGCGGAGCCACGGCCATGGCAAAAACATCGAGAACAGTCCGCAAAATGTGCCGATAATTCCCGTGAAAAACGCTATCGCCTGATTTTTAAACAGCAGTGACAGTGTATGCTGAAAAACGTATATTCCGACTGTCGGAGTAAGAGTAAACAGCAATTGCAGCAGATACAGCCTTATCGGTACGCTGCCGCCAAACCCTTTTATGCAGCCGAATATGATTTCCGCGCCCAGGCTTAAAATATTGCAAAACAGAACAATTGAAAGACCGTAAAACAGCTTTGCGTCGTATATTTTGCCTTTTTCCGCAACAGAGGAGAGAAGCTTCAGCATTGCGCCCTTATGCTCAATGTCGCACATACGCGAAGAAACGATGATTGACAAAATCGGCATGAATATCGTGTTTGCGAGGGGCAGTTCGTAAAGAAACGCCATCCACCCGTTTTCGATAATAAAATCGTTGTAGTTTCCGTACAGAAGCCATACAAGCTCGGCGGCGGTTATTATAAGCGCCGTAATAAATATGCTGCGGCGCCGTGTCTTTTTAAATTCGCATTGCAAAAGCTTTATCATAAGCTCGGCTCCTTTCCGGTCAAATCCAAAAAGATTTCTTCAAGGCTCTTTGACCTGTCAGTTTCATGCAGAAAGCTTAAAGACCCCTGATACATCATTTTTCCGTTTGCGATAATGCCTATGTCATCCGCCATTTGCTCTACTTCCGAAAGCAGGTGACTTGATACAATGACCGTCATTCCGTATTTTGCGGGCAGGGAGCATATCAATTCGCGCATTTCTCGGATACCGGCAGGGTCAAGCCCGTTGGTGGGCTCGTCAAGTATCAGCAGCTTCGGAAACGACAGGAGCGCGCCCGCAAGCCCCAAACGCTGTTTCATACCCAGCGAATACGCCGATACCTTTTTATTTTGCTGCCTGTCGAGGCGGACAATCCGCAAAGCTTCATCTATGTTCTTTTTGGGGACATCCAAAAGCGTTTGCAGAATTTTTAAATTTTCCGCCCCGGTCAGATGCCCGTAATAGGAGGGGGATTCAATCAGCGAGCCGATGTTCCGAAGAATGCCGCTTTTTGTCGCGCCTGTAAGACGCTTGCCGAAAATGTCTGTTTCGCCGGCTGACGGCTTGACTAAACCCAAAAGCATTTTAAGCGTTGTGGATTTACCCGCTCCGTTCGGTCCCAAAAAGCCGTATATGCGGCCCTCCTTGACACTCATGTCAAGATTGTTTACCGCAAGAATGTCCTTATATCTTTTGGTAAGCGCGTTTGTTTTTACGATTTCTTTCATTTAAAAACTTCCTTTCGGTCAGATTAGATGGGACTATTATACATGCCGACCCTTTCATTAAGCTTAACGCTGTCTTACGAAAACCTTAAATTTTTTCGGGCTCTTTAAAATCGGCATTTAGTATGTTAAAATAAATTCGGTGATAAAAATGCGGGAAATAGAAAACAAAAAAATTCTGGTAGTTGACGATGAACCCGAGCTGCTTAAAATGCTTTCGGATATGCTTTATGACAACGGATTTTACAACATATGTACGGCGGCTGACTGTATCTCTGCGCTGAAAATTGCGCGGGAGCAGACGGTATCATTATTTTTGCTCGATGTAAATCTGCCGGACGGGGACGGATTTTCGCTGTTTGAGGATTTGCGGAAAATATCAAAGGCGCCCGTCATCTTTTTGACAGCGCGCGGAGAACCCGACGACAGAATTAAAGGACTGGGACTTGGCGCGGATGACTATATTGTAAAGCCATTTCTCCCCAAGGAGCTTATTTTGCGTGTGAATGCCGTATTGAAGCGCGTTTATAACATAAGCGGCAGCAAAACGGTTTTTGCGCTGTCGGGAAGAATTATCGATTTGGAAACGGCGTCGGTGAAAAACGGCAATGTGCAAATACCGCTTACCGCAAAGGAGTTTATTTTGATAAAAAAGCTTTGGGAGAACCGAAACCGTATCGTCACAAACGACGCGCTTTGCATGGCGGCGTGGGGAGACGGATATTACGGTTACGAAAATACGCTGATGGTGCATATCCGCCGACTGCGGAAGAAAATCGAGGACGAGCCGTCAATGCCAAGGCATTTGATAACGGTCAGGGGATTGGGATATAAATTGGTGGTGCAGGATGAATAAAACGGCTTTAAAAATATTTATATGCTTTGCCTCTACGTCAGCCTGTATCGCGACTGTTTTACTGATAATAAATTTTATCGGATTTGCGATTATAGGAAGTGATACCGCCTTAAATATACACGGTCATTCTCCTCAAGGTACGCTTGACAGAATAAGCAAGTCCCTTATACAGACCGATACCGGATTTGAGCTTACGGACGACAGCGTTATTGAACCTGATTGCTGGTGTATATTGATAGACGGGGACGGCAGCGTAATTTGGTCGAAAAATAAGCCCGGGGATATACCCGAGCGCTATTCCATCAATGATATTGCAAAAATGACACGTTGGTTTCTCAATGATTATCCGGTGTATGTACATACCGAGGATTACGGTCTGCTCGTTTTGGGAATACCGAAAAACTCCGTGGGCAAATATGATATGGCATATTCTATGAAATGGTTTGACACACTGCCGCAGAGATTGATTGGAATTTTGGCTGTCAATCTGTGCTTTGCGGCAATACTTGCGTTTGTAATCGGCATAAGCCTATACAGAAAGCTATATGCGCTTATGAACGGCATAAATGATTTGCGGCAGGAAAAAAGGGTAAAATTAAGCGAAAAGGGATTATTTAAGGAGCTTGCAAAAAGTATCAACAACACATCGGAATCTATAGAGCGGAAAAACGCGGCGCTTGCCTCACGCGAGAGCGCTCGGTCAAACTGGATTTCGGGGATTTCTCACGATATCCGTACTCCGCTGTCTGTTATAATGGGGTATTCCAAGGCGCTTTCGGACAGTGATGAGCTGTCGGAGGAAAACAGGAGGAAAGCTGAAATTATAACGAATCAGAGTATAAAAATAAAGAAGCTGATAGAGGATTTTAATTTGATTTCCTCGCTGGAATATGACATGCAGCCATCAAGGAGGAGCAGGGTGTGTGTCTGCCCGTTAATACGGAGGATTGTGTCGGATATTATAAACAGCGGTCTTTCGGAGGATTTTGAAATCCTTCTTGATTTGCGGGATGAAAAAGCCGCCGTATCGGCTGACGAGAGCTTAACGGAAAGAGCGCTCTTTAATCTGATAAGTAACAGTATTACTCATAATAAAGGCGGATGCGCAATAAGCATTTCGGAGTACTCCGACAGTGAAACGGTGCATTTGGATATATCCGATAACGGAAGCGGTATTCCCAAAGAGGTTATAGATAATATTGCGGAAATTCCAAAGACCGCTCACGGAATAGGACTTCCAATGTCCTACAGAATAATTCTTGCGCACGGAGGTAAATTCAAAGCCGTAAATGGCAACGGGTTTACCGTTAAAATTGAATTGCCCAAAGTAAAATAAACTTGCGCCGGCACGAAAAAAACGGACAGGAGCATTATAAAAATGCGCCGACGCCCCAATCGTTGGATTTTCGGTCTGACTTTTGGGGATCGGCTCAAATGCACTTGTCCGTTTT
>CAZIBK010000010.1:18238-20338 GCA_964537125.1 uncultured Oscillospiraceae bacterium | reverse complement strand
TCTGTTTAATATTAAGTGTAAGGATGATAAGAAATAATGAACAAGGATCTGACAGCGGGGAACCCTTGGACGGTTATATGGAAGTTCTGTTTGCCTCTTTTCGGAAGCATTGTTTTTCAGCAGCTTTATAATATTGCGGACAGTCTTGTGGCGGGAAAGTTCATCGGCGAAAGCGCTTTGGCGGCCGTGGGAAACAGCTATGAGATAACTCTGATTTTTATTGCCTTTGCCTTCGGGAGCAATATGGGCTGTTCGGTGCTTGTTGCGCAGCTTTTCGGCGCAAAGCGCTACGGCGATATGAAAACCGCGGTCAATACGGCGTTTGTTTCCATTGCGGCGCTTCTTGCGGTGCTTATGACCTTCGGGCTGCTTTTCGGAGGCGGGCTTTTGAAGCTGATAAACACTCCCGAGGATGTTTTCGCCGATTCAAAGCTGTATCTTGATATATACATATTGGGGCTGCCGTTTCTCTTTTTCTATAATATATCCACGGGTATTTTTTCGGCGCTCGGCGATTCGAGGACGCCGTTTATTTTCCTCGCCTTATCCTCAACGGCAAATATCATAGCGGATGTTCTCTTTGTAAAGGGCTTGAATATGGGCGTTGCGGGCGTGGCATGGGCAACATTCCTCTGCCAGGGCGTGAGCTGCATACTGTCTGTCATCTTTATTTTCCGCCGCCTGGCAACTGTTCGGACAGACGAGAAAAGCAAGCTCTTTTCGCGCGGCGCGTTTTTTAAGATAGTGAGAGTGGCGGTGCCGAGTATCATTCAGCAAAGCTCTATTTCCGTAGGGAATATTATTATCCAAAGCGTAGTCAACGGCTTCGGCTCGGGCGTTATGGCGGGATATTCGGCTTCGGTAAAGCTTAACAACCTCGTCGTTACTTCTCTTACTACGTTGGGAAACGGCATTTCGAGCTATGCCGCGCAGAATATCGGCGCGGGCAAGATGGATCGCGTGAGAGCGGGCGCCAAAGCGGGCATAAAGCTTGTTTGGATGATTTGCCTCCCCGTTTTTGTTGTATATTGGCTCGGCGCAAAGCAGCTTGTGAGCTTCTTTATAGACGAACCCTCCGATTTGGCTCTTGACACGGGAGTCCTGTTTTTGAGGATTTTGTCGCCGTTTTATTTTGTGGTGGCGGCAAAGCTTGTCCTTGACGGAATACTCCGAGGCGCGAGCCTGATGAAGCAGTTCATGATAGGAACCTGCACGGATCTTGGGGTGAGAGTTATACTTGCGCTGATACTTGCCGCGCCCTTCGGCATTGCGGGGGTATGGTCGGCATGGCCCTTCGGATGGAGCGCGGGTCTTGTGCCGGTTATAATGTTTTACAAAAAGGGCCCTTGGGCGGAAAAGCGGCTAAAATCCTAAATAAAAAACGGGCGTGGAGAGAAAAATCCCCACGCTCGTTTTTTATATGCGTATTTTTGCGGCATATCCGAAAAGGATAGGCTTGAAATTGCTTTTATGCCGATGCCGTCAATCGATTTTGCTGATAATGTCGGCGCAATTATCGATTCCGATAACGCTGCTGTTTAATGTAAGGGCGTAATTTCTCATCTTGCCCCATTCGCGGTCGGTATAGTACCTGTAATTGATGCTGCGGCGCTTATCAGTTTCGTTAATAAGCTTTTCGGCTTCCTCTTCGGAAAGGGAGCAGATGCGCGTTATGCGTTCAATCCTGTTGGGCATATCGGCATGGATGAAAACGTTGAGAACGTCGGAGCGGTTCCTCAGTATGTAATCGGCGCAGCGGCCTACTATGACGCACTTGCCCTCGTCGGCAAACTGAAGGATAAGCTCCTGCTGAACGGCGTTCACATAGTCGGATATCGAATAGCCGTTGGGACCGCGCCCCGTAAGAGCGTAGGAGAAAACATTCTTTGAGGGGGAGTATTCGCCCACCTGCGCGATAAAATCGTCCGCAAGACCTGTTTTCTCGGCAATTTGCGCTATTATTTCCTTGTCGTAAAACTTATAGCCGAGCTTTTCGGCTACCTTTTCACCGATATACCGACCTCCGCTTCCGTATTCGCGGCTGATGGTAATTATGTTTTTGCTCATTTTTATTTCTTCCTTCCAAAATATTTTATTACT
>CAZIBK010000010.1:0-18138 GCA_964537125.1 uncultured Oscillospiraceae bacterium | reverse complement strand
TGGTAATTATGTTTTTGCTCATTTTTATTTCTTCCTTCCAAAATATTTTATTACTGTATTACTTACTATATTACATAGTTGTTTGCGCCGTGATCGTGCATATTGTCGATTATGTCCTGAAGGGTGATTGAGTCAAGATAATTGTTTATCACCTCGTAAAGCCCCTTCCAGACGGGAAGCGTTGCACAGTCGGCAATGCGGTCACATTCGACGGGCGTGCGTTCAAGGCATGACACGGGGGCAAGAGAACCCTCGGTAAGACGAAGTATCTCCCCGACGGTATATTTTGCGGGCGCTTTTGCAAGCTTGTAGCCGCCCTGAAAGCCTCGGTTTGTTATAAGCACATCCGATTTATTCAGTATCGGCACTATCTGCTCAAGATATTTTTTTGAAATACCCTGCCTCTCCGCAATATCGCGCAGGGCTATAAAGCCGCAGTTCTGATGCTCCGCAAGGTCGATAAGCATCCTGAGCGCGTAACGCCCCTTAGTTGAGATTTTCATATGAACCACTCCCTCGCATATTACTATAATAACATCTTTTTAGTAGGTTTTCAAGAGAGAATATATTATTTTTTGACCGCGCCCCGTTCATGAGGCTTTAGGAGCGCCGCCGCACATCAAGGAGCGGGGCGGCATAAAAAAAGGCTGCCTCGCGAAGGAGACAGCGCTTTGATTATTCCTTTTTCAGCTTCTTTGAGTAGTAGATATAAAAGCCGAGGTTCAGCAGTATGCCGAAAACGCTTGCGGAGGGAGCCGCCAGACCGATGCCTGTCAGGTCGGCATTTTCCCGTATGCTCATAAGATACGACATGGGAAGCCTTACGAGGAAGGTTTGTATCAGCCCTTGAAGCATTACGAAAAGCGTCTGCCCGTGACCGTTGTAATAGCCGATAAAGCTGAACAGAATACACGTCAATATTGCCTCGGGCGCAAAGCCTCGGAGATATTCAAACGCCTTTGCAATGACGGCGGCGTCGTCGGAGAACAAGCTTGAAAGGAGATCGCCTCGGAAGAAGGTAAGGAGCATTATCAATACGCCTATCGACGCGCCGAGCGCCATACCTGTGAGCATGGTCTGCCTTGCGCGCTTTTCCTTGCCCGCGCCCACATTCTGCGCGATGAACGAGGACAGCGACTGCATGATTGCGCCGGGAATGAGCATGACAAAGCTTGTGATTTTGTTCGCAACGCCGTAGCCGGAGGACGCTTCAAGCCCAAGGCGGTTAATAAACGCGCAGAGGGCGAGGAAGGAAACCTGAGTCATCAGCTCCTGAAAGGCGATAGGCGCGCCTACCCTGATAAAACGGGGGATTTCGGGATTGAAGGAAATATCCGTCCGCTTTACGGTAAAGGGAAGGGGCTGCCTTTTTATAATTATAAGAGACAGTAAGACGCTGACCGCCTGAGCTATGACCGTGGCGAGAGCCGCGCCGACAACGTTCATATCAAATACGGCGACAAACAGCAGGTCTCCGACAATATTCACGACGCAGGCGATGGCAACGAACAGAAGCGGAAGGCGTGAATTGCCCAAGCCTCGGAAAATGCTGCTTATCAGGTTATACGCCACGATAAATAACATTCCGCCGCCGCAGATGCGTATGTATGCCGCCGTCAGGTCAAGCGCCTCTTCGGGGGCGCGCATAAGAACGGAAATCGGACGCGCAAAAAATACCATAACAGCCGCTATTATAAATGCCGCCGCCGCAAAGAAGCATATGGCGCCGCCTATCACTCTGCCTATTCGGTCTTCCCTTTTTTCGCCGAGGTAACGGCCGATGAGTACGGTTATACCCATGGAAAAGCCCGAAACCACAAAGGTTACGAGATTTACTATGCTGCTTCCCGTGGAAACGCCTGATATGCCTGCCGTGGTGCCGAACTTGCCGACAACAAGAATATCGACCGCGCCGTACATTGCCTGAAGTATGAGTGCGCCGAGGACAGGCGCCATGAAGGGTATCATTTTGCCGATTATACTGCCCTTTGTAAAATCATTTCTGTCGTCCATAAAATCACCTTATCCGATTTTTATATCAAGTCTATTTTACAGACATACGCCGGCCTTGTCAACCGATTTCGCCGATAATATCGACAAAACCGATAAAAATTATGTTACCTTACAAAGCGCGGCTCGGAAAGGGGCGAAAGGGCGTCGTCCCAGATATACAGCTTCAGATACGCGAAGGGCTTGTCGAGCCTTGTTGTATCGGAGCATTTCACATAGGACAAAACGCTGCCGTCCTCGTCCGTCAGGGCGGCGTAAACGGCGGGACTGCCCGTGGTGTACAAGGTCAGCGTATTGCCGTCAAGGACGGCGTTGTCGAGCCTTGAGGAGGGAACGGAGGCGAAGGAGGAAAAGCCCGTAACTATGAATTTTCCGCCGCCCACGCCGTCGCCGCCCAGAGCAAAGAAGCGGTCAAGCGAGGCTGTCGAAGGCGCGGAGGCGCGGAAAAGGAAGCTTGACGCAAGAGTTTTTGTGTTTCCCGTCTCATCGGTGATAAAGGCGGAATATACGCCGTTTTCAATGTCCGCCTCAACGCGGAGGTGATAGGTTTTGTTTGCGGAGTAGTAAACGGGCTCGGAGCTTGCAAAGGCAGAGCCGTTATATGCCTCAAACACGCCGCCTGAGGTGGTGCGGAGGGCGATGTTCAAGCCGCTGTACCAGGCGGGCGCGGAGGCGGCAAAGCCCAAAACGCCGTCGGAGAGCGAAAGAGGCGTTATGTCCATATCAAAGGAAGCGGAACCTGAAACGGAGGGGAAGTAGTGGGGAGTAAAGCCGTCGGTGGAATACCATCCGCTGATTCCCTCGGCAGAGGACAGAGTGAGATTGTCAAGCATTACCGCGCCCCAGTAGGAGGTGGTAAAGGAAACGGCGGAAACAGAAGAATTTTCGGAAAGGGCGATATTTTGCGAAAGAGTTTCGCCCGAATGTGTAAAGGTGAGCCGCGCGCTGCCTTCTGAGCAGTCGAAGTCAATATCTATCCCGCTCCAGGTCTGCGCGTCGCTGTCGCCGTCAAAGTCGTACAAAAGCGAGCTTCCCAAGCAGAGAGCCGTGTCCGCGCGGCTGTAAAGAAGTGAAATTTCGCCTATATTTATTGAAACATCGTTTCCGCCTCGGCTCTTTGAACCGTCGTTTGAGTAGTCGGCGGGGATTGCAAGGTCAAGATGAAGCTTTCCCTTGCCTAAAAGCGCGCTCTTGGCGGAAACGGTAAGAGTTGCGGAGGAGTCGTTATTTGCGGCAAAAACCGCAAACTTGCCGTCCTTGCGGGAAACGGAGGAAAGGCGCACGGAGGGATGGCGCGGATTTGCGGCGGCAAGATAGGCGTATCGCTTGCCCGAAACGGAAATGACGGCGCCGCCCGCGCTTCCCTGCGCGGAGGTGGTGGCGATATACTCAAAGGAGCGGTAATAGTCGCCGTCAAAATCTATAAGGAGGTCGCCGTTCGGCTCCTTTGCCGGAGAGAGCGAGCCGCTTTCAACCGCAACCGCCGCTTCAAAGCTTGTCGGAGTATAGACGGGAGTTTGAATATCGGGCTTTTTAGAGCGGTCGTCGTTTCCGTCGGGGCTCAGATATATGCCTACATGGGGCGGCTGATTATAGTATTCGTTCTGCCACGCCACGCTCTGGCGGTACTGTGAATCGTGCATGAGGGTGTAGAGCTTGTTTTCGGTGGGAATGTCGCTCACAAATACGCGGAGCGCCTTATAGTCCTCGCGGACGGCTATTACCTCCTCGCGCCAGTCGCCGAGGATATCGGCGGTCAGGGCGGGGGTGGATTTTGTGTTGTTTATTGTTTCGGAGTCGTAGGCGCGGAATATTTCCTCCATGCAGCCTGAGGAGGGGTTATAGCTCGTTATGACGGGCGTGTGGTTTGCGGTGGAGTCGGCGGCGTCGAGAAGCTCGTCGTAAATATCGCCGTCCCAGAAGATACGGTAGTTATAGCTCTGCCCCGAAAGGTTTGTTTGGGTGAAGTCCGTTCCTCCGTTTGACTGATAAGTACCCGCGCCCCAGACCTGATAATAGCCGCCGGAGCCGACGTTCGCCATAACGCCGCGCCCGGTGTCGCCGGTGTTGTCAACGTGGAAAAGCTCCTCGCCCGTGGCGGCGTTGTAGACCGTCATGCCGTAGGGCGAATCCTCATGAACGGTCATATATTCAAGCCCCTCGGTGGTGGGGTCGTAGTTGCCGAGATGCTCCGCGTCGCCGTGTCCTCTGCCCGAGCACCAAAGAACGGAGAGGTCGTCGTCGAGGCAGAGGTTGCCTGAGATTATCTCGTCCTTGCCGTCGTTATCGGCGTCGCCGACAGATATATTGTGGTTGCCCTGCCCGATATATTTTTCATAGCCCTGCCTATAGCCCGCTTTCCCCGAAAGAGTGTCGAAGGAATATTCGAGGGAGAAGCGGTTGTTTATTATGCGGAAAGCCGCAGCTGCCGTTCTGCCCGTGCCGTAGCGGCTCTGCCCGGAGTAAATGCCGCGCCACGTTACGATATACGGGTGTACGCCGTCGAGGTACGCGGCGACGTCGAAATATTTTTCACTTCGGTGACCGTAGTTGTCGCCCCATACATAGAAGTCATCCCCTTCGCCTCGCGGAATGGGGTAGTAGACGGTGTCAAGCGCCTTGCCGTTCCTGCCGTCGAAAACGGTATAGTATTCGGGCCCCGAAAGCACGGTACCGTTTGAATTGCGGTAGTCGGCGGAATTGTCGGCGTTTTTAATATCGGAAATAAGCGAAGCCTCGGACACATAACGCCCCGTGCCGTCGATACTGCCGGGAGCGGTCTTTGCGACTATCTCGCATATGCCGTCGGAGTTATAGTCATAGACGGAAAAGCCCTGCTCGGTGTTGCAGCGGATGTTTACGCCCAAGTCTATGCGCCAGAGAACGGTGCCGTCCAATTTGCAGCAGTCAAGTATCATGCCGCCGGTATAGCCGCTCTCTCCTGCGTGATGACGGGGCGCGTCCCAGCGCTGGATAATTTCATATTCGCCGTCGCCGTCACAATCGCCGACGGAGGCGTCCCACGGGGTGTATTCGGCAGCGGAGCCGTCGGGAAGAGTGACTGACGGAGGCTGAGAAAGGGGAATGTCAAAATAATTCTCGCCCGACAAAAAGGCTTTGACCGCGCCGCACCTTTCGCCGCCCTCGGGCGAAACGGAGTAATAATCGTTCGCCGTACCTGACGCGTCGGTGTAGTTTGTGGAGTCGGAAACGGCGGCAAGATACGAGCCGTTTTTGTAAATCTCAAAGGCGGTGTCATAATCCTCCGTTCCCAACAGCCGCCAGGAAAGATATATGCCGCCGCCTGAGCGCATGACGGCAAGACCTCGGTCAAGGTTTTCCATATAGCGTCCGCCTTCCGCGGCGCTTACGCCGATAAAAGGGAAAAGGGACAGCGCGATTAAAAGTGAAACGAGCTTTTTCATTTATATCTCCTCCTAAAAAATAAACAAATTATTTACAAAAACGCGCGGAAATGATATCATAAACACATGAAGGGATGTGGGGAAAATGAAAAAATATATTGCCGTTATATTAGCTCTCGCGATAGCGCTTTCGGCTGCGCCCGCCGCCCTTGCGGAAAGCGGCGCTCCGGTAAAAAGGGCTGTGTTTCTGCAAGAGCTGGCGTCGGAGCTTGACATATCGCCCGTGCTTTACGAAAACGCCTTTGACGATGTTGCCGCCTCGGACAGCTTCGCCGACATACTCCAGGGCGCGCTTCACAGCGGCGTTGTGGAGGAAGGCGGTTTATTTTACCCGAACAGCTTCATAACAAGGGAGGAAGCCGCGGACATGACGGTTCGCGCGCTGCGGGCCGCTTGCGTGGGGCTTTCCGAAAGCGCGGAGCCTGTATTTTTCCGCGATTGGCGCGACATTTCCGCCGACAAGACGGAAAGCGTTGAAATAGCCTTTGCCAACCGCCTTATTGACTTTGAGGAAATGTTTTATCCTCAAAGGAACGCCACAGAGGAATACTGCGCAAGCCTTATCGGAAGGGCAAAGCGCCTACGCGATGAGCTGCCCGTCCATGTCGGAGACGGCTCGGCGGACGCGGATATAAACACAGTGCGCGATTACCTTCGCGAAAACACAAACGAAAAGGCGCAGAGCCTGTATGACGAGGCGATGACGCGCTTTATTATGAATAACTCTCAGTCTGAGGTTGACCGCGCGTATGAGCTTATCGCCATGGCTCGCGGACTTATTTACGACAAGCGCACGTCCTTTTTGACGGGGTCTTACTGGTATGACGACAACGGCGGTCTGATTCAGGCTCACGGCGGAGGCATACTTTATGACGAAAAGAGCGGAAAATATTATTGGTACGGCGAGGCGCGCGAGCCGAGCACGGTACCCGAAAACCTTAAAAGCTACGCAAGCATGGGCTGGAGAATAGGCGTTGCCTGCTATTCCTCCGAGGATCTTTACAACTGGAGGTATGAAGGACTTGCCTTGGAGATGATAGAAGGGGAGAACCTTTCATACCCGCAGTCGGACATTCGTGTAGGCGAGGTTCTTGAAAGACCGAAGGTTATCTACAACGAAAAGACGGGCAAGTACGTTATGTGGATGCACATTGACAACGGGTGGTACGGCTATTCGAGAGCGGGCGTTGCGGTGTCCGACAGCGCGGAAGGCCCGTTTGAATACCTCGGAAGCTGCCGCCCCGGCGGCAAGATGAGCCGCGACATGACCGTGTTTGTCGATGATGACGGCGCGGCGTACCTCTATTTTTCCACAGATGAAAACGGCTGCCTTGCATGTGTGAGGCTTTCGGAGGATTACCTCTCCTGCGAAGACGAGGCAACCTACTGCATATGGTGGCAATGGCGCGAGGCGCCTGCCGTATTTAAGTATAAGGATACATATTATATGATAACCTCGGGCTGCACGGGATGGGATCCCAACGCCGCAGACTATGCCACCGCGCCTTCGCCGAAGGGCCCTTGGACACAGCACGGAAGCCCCTGCGTGGGCGAGGGAGCCGATATAACCTTCGGCGGACAGAGCGCATGGGTGCTGCCCGTTGACGCGGATAGCGGAAAATTCATATTTATTGCGGATATATGGCGGCCCGCCGATCACAAGGAAAGCGGATATATATGGCTCCCGATACAGATAAATACGGACGGCTCGCTGAGAATCGAATGGGTTGACGAGTGGAAGATAGGCGACCTTGGGTATAACATTGACACGGTGCAATACACAAAAACCGCTGTATTCGGAAAAGACAGCGTAAAGCTTCCGCTGAGCACCGCCGTAAGCGTAAACGGCGAAAAGAAGCGTACACCCATCATGTGGTCAAAGGAGGGCTTCAGCGCCGATATGCCCGGACACTATAAGATAGACGGAACACTTCCCGAGCTTGGCGGCGCCCCCGTTGAGGCGGAGGTTTTTGCGGTGCCTGATAATTTAATATACTTTGCCTCCTGCGGCGGAAGCGAGGACGGCGACTTTGCCGCAATCCGCCAAATGCGGGAGATAAACAACTCCGTCCCCGACAAGGTCTTCGGAAGGGACACCGTAACGGGGCTTAACTGGGGATATACCGCCGACCATTCAACCGGCACGAGGACGGATTCCGATATGTATTACTCCGTCCGCTACGATTACTCCGAGGGCGGCGAGGAGTCGGTCGGAACAGGGCTGACCTATAAATTTGAGGTGAGCGAGGGCAAAAAGTATAATGTATATGCGGGTATCTGCGATCCGTGGCGCGCGGAGGACAGAGTTATCGACGTTTCGGTAAACGGACAGACCGCCTCCTTTAACACCTTTGACGGCCCTGCCGCGTTCTGCGTGACAAACGTTTCCCCCGAAGAGGGATATATAAGCGTTTCCGCAGTCAGGAACGAAAAGACACTTGCTCCCTCGCTTGACCCGCTGCTCAGCTGGATAATGATATCCGTAGGCGACGGCGGCGAAAGCGTTGTGTCGGGCGTCCGCGAAACAGAAGCAATAGAAAGCGATGCGGAGATAGAATCGGGCAAGACCTACATTCTGACAAACGCCGAAACGGGGAAGGCTCTTTCCGCCGAAAACGGCGCGGTTACAAGCGGCGGAAGCGATAAATACTGGATTATCCGCCGTGAAAGCGACGGCTATTACACCGTGCGAAACGCAATAAGCGGACTGTGCCTCGGCGTAGAGGGCGACAGAGCCGTTCTCTGTCAGCCGTCAAGCGGCGGCGCTGTTCGGTTTAACATAACAAAAGCGCGAAGCGGCGTACATATATCGCCCAAAAAGCGCGGCGGATTTTTGGAGGATTCCTTCAACGGAATAATCGCCTCGGATGATGAATGGGGCAGACGGGTTGAATGGACATTAACGGTATCGGAAGCGCCGCAGGAAGCGGAGGACGCCGCAGTTTACCGCACAATACGAAGCGTAAAGACGGGCAAAGCCGTGACATACGGCGAAAACGCGCCTCTCGGCGTATACGCCTATGACATGAGCGCTTCGCAAGGCTGGAGCTTTAAGAAAACATATTTCGGCTCGTATATAATATCGTCGGCTTCCGCGGCGGTCAGCATTGACGTGCCGAACGGAAGGACGGACGATGGACTGGCAATGGTTGTTTATCAGACAATCGAAAATATAAATCAGCGATGGTTCCTCGAAAAGGATGAAAAGGAAAATTACCTTTTCCGCAGCGAGGCGTCGGGCTTGTATTTAACCGTCGAAAACGGAAAGCTCGTACAGCGGCGGAGGGACGAGGGCGCGGATCAGAGCTTTGTCATAAAATAGACTCATTTCCACGGCGGTACTCGGAAGGGCTTACGCCGTAGCGGCGGTGAAACGCGCTTGAAAAGTATAAAGGATCATCAAAGCCCACCGAACGGGCGACCTGTCCTACGGGCAGATTTGTTTCGGAGAGAAGCTTGGCGGCTGTTTGAAGCTTGTATTGTATTATGCACTTCTTCGGCGATACGCCGAGCTTTTCTTTAAATATACGGAAAAGGTAGCTGCGGTCAATGCCCACATATGAAGCGACCTCTTCAACCGAAATTGACCTGTGGTAGTAGAAGGTCTGTATATAGCCGAGGGCTGCTTTTATATACTCATCGGAGGCAGAGTCGGGCTCGGGCTTTTTTTCGGAAAACGCCGCCAAAACAGCCAAAAGCGCGCAGAGAAGGGCGTAGGGCTCGTCGGGCGAGGCGCCGAAAAGCTCCAGCATGGGCTTATCCGCCTTTTCGCAGGAAAACGCGGCGGGCTCATCGGAAAAGACGGAGCCTGAGAGAAAGCGGGTAACGCCGCTGCCGGAAAACTCAACCCATGTATATTCCCACGGGTCTGTGTCGGAGGCGATATAATACGTCACCTCGCCGGGATAAATCAAAAAAGCGTCGTGTGCCGAAAGGGAGTATTCCCGCCCTCGGGCGCGGTAGCTTCCGCTGCCGCGGTGGATATAATGTATCAGGTAATTCGACCTGACGAAGTTTCCTATTGAGTAGCTCGGGCGGCAGTCCTCATGCCCGTACTGAATGACGTTAAAATCCGTAAAAACACGGGTATTGTTTATTATTGTGCGGCGCATTGCAAATTCCCCCTATGTCTGTATTATAAGGATATCGCAAAATCAAATGTTATGTCAATACATATGTCACAAATTCAAATAATAATGCAACAAAAACATATACAAAGCCACTTTCCGATAGTGTATGATAAAATAAGGATGTGAAAAACATGAAAGAGACGGTAAGGCTCCTTGCAAATAAATATATGGCGGATAATCCCGTATGCGAACCCCATTACAGGGCATTTTACTCGGGCGGAATAGTCAGGGGGAAGGATTACCGCTATAAGGCGGATCTTAATATTTTTTTCCCCGACTCGAAAACGGGCGGCAAGGCATACATAAGAGCTTTATATAGGGCTGACGGCGACTGCGCCGTCGGCATGAAAATCACGCTTTTCGGAAGGATCCGTATGCTTTTGAACGGAGGCGAGGTCTTCCGCTCGGACGTTTTTTCCGAAAGGAACAACGATAAGGACATTATCATTACGCTTGAAATGAAAACGGGCGAAAACCTGATTGAAATCGAATGTACAAAAACGCCGCTCGGATTCGGGTGTATTTTCGGAACGCACCTTGCTAAGTGGGACTATATCCTCTTTCGCCCCGATATGCCCGATATGGAGGGCTGTCTCGCGCAAATTGAGGGCGGCGGGACACAGTCCGTCCTTGAAGAAGAGCGCGCCTCTTTAAGAGAGGGTGAGCACGCGCTTTTTTACACCAAAACAAGGGACGGACGGGATGTGATTATAAAAAAGGATGACGCGTCCTTCCCCGATGACGGGGAATATGTAAACCCTTTCGGGATAGAGGGCTTGGGAGCGTGGATAGGCTTATATCCTTTGAAAAACGACTGTAACGCAGACTTTATACATCCCACGGAAGGAACATATTGGCGTTTTAAATATAAAAGCTTTTGGCTGCGCCCGTATTACGGCAAAAGCAATTTCGGGAGGTGGAATTATCCCCTCGGAGTGGTGATGTACGGGCTTATGCGCGCGGCGGAGGCTCTTGACGATGAGAATATGCGTTCATATGTGAAGGGGCATATTTCCTTTGCCGCCGACACCCTTCCCTACGCTTTGTGGGACAGGGAAAAGCACGGCGGCGCGGCAAGCCTCCACAACCTTCTTTGCTCCATGGACAGCCTCGATGATTGCGGAGCCTTCGGAGCCGCTGTTGAGGAGGCGGAAATCCTCTACGGGATGGATTTCGGAAGGGTGCGGGAATTTGCGGCGGACTATATTCTGCACCGCCAGCCGAGGACGGAAAAGGGAGCCTTTTGCCGTAAAAATCAGCTCCACTCCTTTCATAACGACACAATGTGGCTTGACGATTTATATATGAGCGTACCCTTTCTCGTGCGCTTTTACGCTCTGACAGGGGATAAAGCCGCGCTTGACGACGCGGCAAGGCAGTTTTTTCTTTACCGTGAAATGCTTCAGATGGATAATAAGCTTTTAAGTCATGTGTTTGACTTCCGCCACGGCATGAGAAACGGCGTTGCATGGGGGCGCGGAAACGGATGGGCGCTCTTTTCCTTAACGGAGCTTCTTTCGGTTCTTCCGGCGGAGCATCCCGAAAGGGCGGAGGCGGAAGCCTTTTTCAGAGAGCTTTGCGAGGCGTATGCCCCGTATCAGTCGGAGGACGGCAGATGGCGTCAGGTGATAGACGAGGAGGACGCCTACCTTGAAACAAGCGTAAGCGCCATGTTCGCCTGCTCCTTTTTCCGCGGTGTGCGGATGGGGCTTTTGGATAAATCCTATGCCGAGAGGGCGCGCCGCGCGGCGGAGTCGATTGCGGAAAACTGCATTGACAGCGAGGGGAACCTTTTCGGTGTGTGCCGAGGCTCGGAATTTTCCTTTTCAAGCGATTATTATAAGTACGACCTGACGCCTCGGGTAAACGATACGCACGGAGTCGGGATAGCGCTTCTCGCAATGTGCGAATATTTAAAGGGAGTGGAATAAATGGAGCTTAAAGAAATAAGGCGGATTGACATATCCTCCGCGGGGCGGTTTTGCCGAATGTGGCTCGGCGACATAAATTCCGACGGGCGGATGGAAATAGTGATGGTGCAGCCCGATTCGGGCTTTGACGACAGGTATTTTCCCCACAGCGTACAGTCTGCCGCAGCCTTTGACCTTGACGGCAATATTCTCTGGCGCATCGGAGAACCCGACGAAAACGCAAAGCCCTCGGGCTCCGACATACCGGCGCAGATATACGACATAGACCGCGACGGCGCGCTTGAATTTATATGCGTCAACGGCGGAGAGCTTAAAATATACGACGGTAAGACGGGTATGCTTAAAAAAAGCCATGCGCTTCCGAACGAGTATGCCCACGACTGCATAATAATTGCGGATTTGGAGGGACGGGGCTATCCGCAGAACATAATCCTGAAAAACCGCTATGATAAGCTTTGGGCGCTCGATAAGGATTTTAACGTCCTTTTCGAGCATGAGGGCAACACGGGGCATTATCCGTGGCCCTATGACCTTGACGGCGACGGGCGCGACGAGCTTATCGCGGGCTACGACGTGCTTGACGGGAGCGGCAGGCTTCTCTGGCGGATTGACATGAAGGATCATGCCGACTGCATATGGGTGGGGGATATAAATTCCGACTCGCTCCCTGAGGTGGTCGCGGGCGGCGACGACATAACCGCGTGGACGCATGACGGCAGGCTTCTCTGGCGCTTTACGGACACGGTGGAGTCGCAGAATGTGGCGATAGGAAACCTTCGCCCCGAAAGGGAAGGACTTGAAATATGCGGGCTTGACAGAATCGACAGAAGCGAAAACGGGCGGGACGGAATATTTATAGTCGATTCAAAGGGCAATGGTCTTTACAAGGAGCGCAGAACCGTCCCGGGATGGAGCAGTATCTGCACCGTTATAGACAACCTTGACGGAAAAAACACCGATAATATACTTGCCTACCGCAGGGGCGGTCTGCCGAACGCCGTGTATGACGGATATATGAACGCCTTGTTTGAATTTCCGTTTGACGGATATGTCATGTGGGGAGACCTTGCGGGGACGGGCGCAAATCAGCTCATAGTGTATTCGCAAAGGGAAGCGGTCATATATTCGGCGACGGGGGCTGACCTCGATAAAAGGAGCGATAAGCCGCTTCCCCAAATAAAGAGGCTTTACAACAACACCCGTTACTGGGGCGGCGAAAGGAAAATGAACGGAGGATAAAAATGAAAAAGCTTTTATTTGTATTGTTTACGGCGCTTATTTTCGCGCTGCCGGCGGCGGCTGCCGATACGGGCGGTCTTGTGGCGGTAAAGAGCGATGAGGGAGTTTTCCTCTCCTGGCAAAAGAGCGGCGGCGAAAGCTACGCCCTGTACCGAGGCAGCGAGCTTATTGCCGAGACATCCCTTACAAATTACACCGACGTCGGCGCGGACGGAGAGAGCCTTTACCGCCTTGAAGGGAAGGACAGTGTGTCCGTATGGAGCAAGGGCTATCTTGAAATACCCCTTGAAGCGCCCGTTCCCACGAAGGAGGAGGTTTCCTACAACGCAAACGACGCGTCAATCGGCGACCTTGACGGCGACGGCGAGTATGAAATAGTTTTGAAATGGGATCCGTCGGACTCAAAGGACGCTTCACAGCAGGGGACGACCGACAAGGTATATATCGACGCGTATAAGCTTGACGGCACACGCCTTTGGCGGATAGACTTAGGCCCGAACATCCGCGCGGGAGCCCACGATACGCAGTTTATCGTCTATGACCTTGACGGCGACGGCTGCGCGGAGGTGGCTTTCCGAACGGCGGACGGCACAAGGGACGCGGAAGGCGCCGTCATAGGCGATGAAAACGCTGTTTGGACAGACAATTGGTCAGGCAAAAACCTTGAAGGCCCGCTCTTTATAACGGTGTTTGAGGGGAAAAGCGGCAGAATTATAACAAGCGTTCCCTATGACCCGCAGTCAAACGAGCCGTCAACCCTTATTTTCGGCGACGATTACGGAAACCGCTCCGAGCGCTATAACGCCTGCGTTGCGTACCTTGACGGGGAAAAGCCCTATATGGTATTTCAGCGCGGCTACTACGGCGGGCGCGAGGGAAAGGGCCCGGGAAGAACGGTCATAGCCGCCTTTTCCTTTGACGGCGAAAAAATAGAAAAATATTGGCGCTTTGACACCATGGACGAGGGCAACGAAAAATATATCGGGCAGGGAAATCACAACATTTCCGTAGGCGATGCCGACGGCGACGGCTGCGACGAGATATTTACGGGAGCGCTGACTCTCGACAATGACGGCAGCGTGCTTTGGTGCTCCTTTATGGGACACGGCGACGCCATGCACCTCGGAGATTTTGACCCCGAGCATCCGGGGCTTGAATTTTTCGCTGTTCATGAGGGCGCGAGCGAAAGACAGCAGTACGGCTTTACCGTATTTGACGCGGCTACGGGCGAGGTTTTGCACGCAAGGGAAGCGGGCAAGGACACGGGGCGCGGGCTTATCGCAAACATCGGAAATTTCGGCGGAAGCTACGTTGCGTGGGCGGGCTCCGGCGCGGGAAAGATAAATTCGCTCGGCGAGAACATTGACGCGGAGTTTAACTCGATGAACTTCCGCATTTACTGGGACGGCGATCTGTATGACGAGCTTCTTGACGGCACGAGCATATTCAAAATAACGGACGACGGAAAGCAGGAGACGCTGTTTTCGGCGGAGGGGTGCGCATCAAATAACTCCACAAAGTCAACTCCGTGCCTCCAGGCGGACTTTTTGGGCGACTGGAGAGAGGAGGTTATATGGAGAAGCGAGGACAACTCCGCGCTTCGCATATACACCACCGCGATACCGACCGATTTTGCAATAGCGCCGCTTATGACGGATCATATCTACCGTATGGGTATCGTATGGCAAAATTCCTCCTACAATCAGCCGCCGCATTTGGGGTATTATTTGGGCGGAATTGTGAAAATGACGATAGACGAGCCCTGCGCGAAGCTTAACGGCAAGTCCGTTACACTTGACGCGCCGCCCTATATAAAGGACGGGCGCACAATGGTTCCCGTTCGCTTTATCGCCGAAGCTTTCGGAGCGGAGGTTTCCTACGAGGACGGAAGTATCGGCATTGTGAAGGGCGATTTGTCGATAGTTATGAAAATCGGCGAAACAAAGTACACCGTAAACGGTATCGAAACGGAGGCGGACGCGGCTCCCGAAATACTGAACGACCGCGCAATGGTTCCCGTCCGCTTTATCGCCGAGGCTTTGGGCATGACAGCGGTATGGGACGAAAACGAGAGAAGCGTCAGCGTGAGCCGAGGTGAAGAACAAATGAAAAACGTGAAAATATTTATAGCGGGGGACTCAACGGCTCAGTCCTACCGCGACAGCATGGCTCCCCAGGCGGGCTGGGGACAGATGCTGCCGCTCTTTTTTGACGAAAGCGTGACGGTGGATAACCGCGCCATGGCGGGAAGGAGCCTGAAAAGTTTTTTTAACGAGGGGCGCTGGCAGTCCATACTGGAGGACGCGGAAAAGGGCGACTATGTCATAATCCAGTTCGGGCAGAACGAGGGCGCATGGAACAAGCCGGAGCGCTATATTTCCCATGAGGATTTTGCCGTAATGCTTGAAGAGGAGTATATCCTCCCTGCCCTTGAAAAGGGGCTTATACCGATAATTGCGACACAAACTCAGGGGCATTGGTTTGACCCCGAGACGGGGCTTATATATCCGCCGGGGGACGAAGTGAGCTACGCCTCGCTCCTGAGAGACGCGGCGGAAAAGTTTAATCTGACGCTCCTTGAAATAAACGATCTGAGCCGCGAGCTTGAAAACAGCCTCGGCGAAAAGGAGAGCGAAAGGCTCCACCTTTACGCAAGCCCCGGAGAATATGAAAAATACCCGGACGGCGTTGCCGACAACACACACTTTTCCTATTACGGAGCCTTTGAAATAGCGCGGATTGCGGCAGAGGAGCTGGAACAGGTGCGGGATCTTGCCGCGCGGCGCGCCGACGCTTATTCGGCAGTAAAAGAGGTAAAGGGCGAGGAGCGCTTTGACGTGCGCCCCTACGGCTTTGCGGACGAGTTTTCCGCGGCAATAGTATCCGACGGCGATGTATATGTAAACGGCGTAAGGGTAAAAAGCGGCGAAACGGAAAAATATGTTGTGACACGAGCGGAGGCGGCGGGCGGGTATATAACTGTTGCCGCCGAAAACGCGTTGGTTGAAGTATCGCCGATATGGAGCTTTGAGCCTGAGGGCGGAATAGACACCTCCGGCGGAGAATATTTTTTGGATATTCCCGACGGAACATACGATTTTACATTTACGAAGTCCGACACAAACCGAGGGAACATATATATAAATTCGCTCCTTGTGGGCGCGAATGTCGATATGTACGGAACGGTGGGCATACCGGAGGGTACGCGGCACACCTTTAAGGCATTTTCCGTCACGGACGGCGCGAAAATAAAGGTTACGGAAAAGACAACCTCCTTAAAGGCTGTCGAGGTGCGGAAAACGCCGACGATAATCGAGCGGAAGCCGAGGATATACGTTGCGGGGGACTCAACCCTTTGCAACTATTACCCCGTTTTACCGGAGAGCGTTGAAAGCGATATACTGCCCGGTACCGTCCGCACGGGCTGGGCTCAGCTTCTTGACAGGTTCTTCGGCGGAGAATATGAGGTCGTAAATCTGGCGTCCTCCGGCGACTGGGCGCGTGACTGGAAGGATATGATTTTCCCGACCGTTCTTGCAAACGGGCAGAAGGGCGATTATCTTATTATCCAGTTCGGCATAAACGACAGAAACCGTGACGACAAGCAGAAAAGCACCATGACGGACGCTTTGAAGTACATGATAGAGGAGTCCGAAAAAATAGGCGTTACGCCGATTCTTGTAAAGCCGCAGCCCTCTGTCGGCTACTCGTGGGGGAACGCGGGGGATTTTGAAAAGCCCAACGGCAATAACGGCGGCTTCTTTGACGCTGTGGCGGACACCGCCGCAGAGACGGGCTGTATATATGCGGACCTTTATTCCCTTGCGGCGGAGCATTTCGCGCTTGTGGGGCGCGACTATGTGTCAAGGAATTATCAGCTCTGGAATTATGAAACTGAGGAAATGGCGGATAAGCTTCACATATCCTTTGCGGGGGCGAAGAAAATAGCGGAGCTTTTTGTCTCCGACGTCGCATCGCGGGGCATATTGAACGCGGACTCCTATATGGAGCTTACGGATATTGACAACGGGCTGTACACTCTGACAAACGGCGAGAGAGTCTTATATATAAATAACAGCGGCGAGAGCAGGGAGGTGCGGGGCATTACCCTTGCGCCCTATTCGGAAACGGCTTTTGAGGAAAAGCGATGAGGATAGAAAACCTTTCACAGGGGGAGTATATCCTGCACATAAGCCTTGAGGCGGAGGATGACGGAATTATTTCCGTATTTACAAGCCACCGACGCTTCCTTGTAAGAAACGCCGCCGTGAAAAGGGGCGAAAGGCTGACGCTTGACTTCGCGGCGGCGGTCAAAAGGGCGGCGTTTCAGAAGCAGGCGGACTATAACGACGACTTTATTGACATAATCGTCTGCGGAAAATGCCTTGCCGAGGCATATGCAGAAAAGGCGGAGATGCGTGTAATATATACGCTCGGAGATTCGACCGTGTGCGACCAGCCCTCCTTCGGAAAGGGCGAAAAATACCGCTGCTGCGGCTGGGGGCAGACGCTCCCGATGTTCCTCGGAACAAAATTTGCGGTAAGCAATCACGCCGAACAGGGCGCTCATACGGGCGACTGCCTGAAAACACAGCTTCCGCCCGTCCTTTCGCAGATGAAGAAGGGCGATATCGCGATAATGCAGTTCGGGCATAACGACCAAAAGCAGCCGTGGCTGACAGAGACTGTCTATGCGGAGAACCTTAGAAAAATATCGTCCGCAATAAAGCAAAGGGGCGGCGTGCCGATAATATGCACGCCGATAAACAGGCTCATTTATGAAAACGGAGCGTTAAATTCATACCTCGCGGACTATGCGGAGGCGGCAAGGGCGGCGGCAAGAGCGGAGGGGATACTGTGCGTTGACCTGCACTCCTTCACGAGCCGTTTATACGAGGAAATGGGCGAAGGGGCGGAGGAGCTTTTCTTTCGTTCCGACACGCTTGACCGCACCCACACAAACGACAACGGCGGCTGCGTAATAGGAGAATATGTAAGCAAATTTGTTTGATCGGCGAAGATATCGCGGAAAGGTCAAAGGTGTGATATAATTACCGAAAATGGGCGTATATGACGATACAAAAACGGGGAAGGAGATATTTAATCAGACTGTAGACAAAACTTTCGCCGCATACCTTTACTAAAGTATGCGGTTAAACAATCTGGTAGATTGTTTAACGTAGGTAAACTGCATACTTTAGTAGAAGTATTTTAAAATAAAATCCGTCAAAATCCGCGACATGTGCGTGGATTTTGACACCTCTAATTACGTAAAACAAGCCGCAGGCTTGTTTTACCGCATGCCTTGGCACGGGTAGAAATGCCTTTTAAATCGGAGCAACGCTCCAGCAAGCTTGCTTGAACCAGAGCTTGCGACAGATTGCTATTACTAAGCTTAGGTTA
>CAZIBK010000009.1:0-20762 GCA_964537125.1 uncultured Oscillospiraceae bacterium | reverse complement strand
TTTATACCTGCACTATTTTTAATATATTCGTCATGCCGCGCTTATCGCCGCCCGTTACGACAAGCGTATCTCCCGGAGAGGCAAAGCCCTCCTCCTTGGTTATATCTATGGCTTTGTCAAACCTCGCCGCGGGGTCGGGTTCCTTTTCGGCAAGATACGCCTTTACTCCCCATGTGAGGGACAGTGAATAATACTTTTTCTTATCCGTTGTGACCGCGACTATCGGGCAGGGCGGACGGTATTTTGACACCATGTTCGCAGTATGCCCCGAATGTGTCACCGTGAGTATGGCGGACGCCGCAAGGCTCACCGCAGCGGCTCCCGCTCCTCCCGCCACAACCTCCGTCACGCCTCGGGGCGCGGAGGAAATAGGCGGAAGCTCCTTTTCTGTCCTTTGCGCAACCGCGTCCATCACCTTAACGCTTTCAACGCCGTAATCGCCCGCGGCAGTCTCGCCCGAAAGCATGATTGCGCCCGTGCCGTCAAGAATGGCGTTCGCTATATCCGTCACCTCGGCGCGCGTGGGGCGCGGATTTTTTATCATCGAATCGAGCATTTGCGTTGCGGTAACGCATTTCTTCCCCTTTAAGAGGCACTTTTTTATTATGCTTTTCTGTATGGCGGGAAGCTGCTCCATAGGTATTTCCACGCCCATATCTCCGCGCGCCACCATTATTCCGTCCGACACATCGATTATTTCATCGATATTTTTCACCCCGCGCATATTTTCTATTTTTGCTATAACCTCGATTGCCCCTCCGCCCGCGGCGGTGAGAATTTGCCTGAGCTGCCGCACGTCCTCGGCGCTTCTTACAAAGGAGGCGGCGACAAAATCTACGCCCTCCTTAACGCCGAATTCAAGATCCATCTTATCCCTCGGGGTGATGTAGGGCATATCAATCTCAACGGAGGGAATGTTGATGCTTTTGCCGTTTTTCAGCTCTCCGCCCGTTTTTACGCGGCAGATTGTGTCGCGTCCGTCGATTTTTTCGACTTCAAGCTCTATAAGTCCGTCGTCGAGCAGAATACGCGAGCCCGCCTCTGCTACGGTCTGTACCGGGTAGCTGACGGAAACATATTCATCGCAGCCCTCTGTCTCGTAGGCGCAAAGCGTAAAGCGCGCGCCGCGCCGAAGCTGTGCGGAGCCGCGGCTGAATTTTCCGATGCGTATCTCCGGGCCCTTCGTGTCAAGCATGATGCCTATAGGCTTATTAAGGCGCGAGCGCAGAGCCTTAATCTGCTCGATACGGCGTTTCTGCCCGTCAAAGCTGTCATGAGAAAAATTGAGGCGCGCAACATCCATGCCCGCCTCAGCCAGTTGTTCAAGCGCGCCGGGCTCGTCTGTCTTCGGGCCGAGCGTACATACGATTTTTGTTCTTCTCAATGCTCATTACTCCATTTTTGCGGACGCTCTTTTTCCGCCGAAATACTCGTCTATGCGGCGGATAAGCCCGTCCGAAATTTGAACCCTGACAAACGGATGAGCCGCGACCTCCTTTTTCGGGAAACGGAGAAGCACGTTCGCGCTTCCTCTGTTCTTCAAAAGTATTTCTCTGAGACCGTCAAGCTTTTTTTCATCGCCGTCTTCAAGGCTTACAGTAAGAGTTTCTCCGTTATCGGAAATTTTATTCACGGGAGAGGCGTCGTCGCAGATGAGCTTTACCGGCGTGTCTTCCTTTATATCAAGATGCGCTGACAGCGACACTATTGCCCCTTCCTTCAGTATGCCGTCAAGGTTTGAAAGTGTTTTCGGGAATATGACCGCCTCGGCGCTGCCCGTAAAGTCCTCTATTACTATAAAGGACATAAGCGTATTGTTCTTTGTGAGCTTGTCGCGGCGGGAGGTTATCATGCCCGCAACCTTCACCTTTTGCTGATCCGCATATTCGCCCTCGTCCCCGTCAGAGGCAATAATCGCGCCTATGCGGTCATAGCGCGCATCGTCCACAACGCCCCTGTAATCGTCCAGCGGATGACCTGAGAAGTACATTCCCGCCCACTGCATTTCCATTTCAAGAATCTGCTTTTTTGGAAGCTGCGGAGCGTTGGGCAAAATATCCTGTGTCTTCTCCTTTTCGGCAAACATGCCGCCGAAAAGCGATATCTGCCCTTCAATGTTCTGCCGCTTTTCGTCCAACGCGGAATCGATCATTGCCTCAAAGCCTGCCAGAAGCCTGCTTCTGTCGGGGACTATCGAGTCAAATGCGCCGACGGCAATTATGCCCTCCACGGCGCGTTTATTCAGCTCCTTGCCGCTCATGCGCTTCGCAAAGTCGGAAAAGTTGGCGAAAAGTCCGTTTTTCTCCCTTTCCTCCACAACCTTGTCTATAAAGGATATGCCCACGTTTTTGACGGTTCCGAGT
This sequence comes from uncultured Oscillospiraceae bacterium, assembly GCA_964537125.1. Classification (GTDB taxonomy): domain Bacteria; phylum Bacillota; class Clostridia; order UMGS1883; family UMGS1883; genus CAZIBK01. Next base: position 18,399 of record CAZIBK010000009.1, on the reverse strand, counting down.
CCGAATCGGATGTCGCCGTTTTCCACGCTGAAGGACGAAAGGCTCTTATTTATATCGGGCTTTAATATGTTTATGCCCATTTCACGGCATTTTTCAACATATACAGCCACCTTTCCGGTTTCGTCCATCGAGCCCGTGATGAGCGCCGCCATATAGTACACGGGGTAAAAGCGTTTAAGATACGCCGTCTGATACGCAACAATGGCGTATGCCGCCGCGTGAGACTTATTAAACGCGTATTTTGCGAAAGCGTCCATATCGTCAAATATGGAGGCGGCGGTCTTTTCGTCTATATTGTTGCCCTTGCAGCCGGGTATTTCGCCGTCGCCGTAGATAAATGTCTTTCGCGCCTTTTCCATCGCCTTTGCTTTCTTCTTGCTCATCGCGCGGCGCACCTCGTCGGCGCCGCCCATGGAAAAGCCGCCGAGCGTGCGCACAATTTCCATAACCTGCTCCTGGTAGACTATACAGCCGTACGTCTCGCGCAGGATAGGCTCCAAAAGCGGATGCTTATAGGTTATGTATTTTGGGTTTTGTTTATTTCTTATATACTGCGGAATAAAGTCCATCGGTCCCGGGCGGTAAAGCGCGATGCCGGCAATAATGTCATCGATACAGGACGGCTCAAGGCGGCGCATGAAGCTTGTCATCCCCGCGCTCTCAAGCTGGAACACTCCGACGGTGTCGCCCGCCGAAATCATGTCATAGACCTCATGGCGGGTATAGTCGATATTCTCCAAATCGATTTTCACGCCCTGCGCGGCGGCTATTTCTATACAGTTTCGTATAATCGTAAGGTTTTTAAGCCCGAGAAAGTCCATCTTCAAAAGCCCCAGCTCTTCCACGGTGTCCTTTGTGTACTGGGTAACCACAACATCATCGTTTTTTGAAAGAGGAAGGTACGAATCAAGCCTTTCGCCGCAAATAACCACGCCTGCGGCATGAGTTCCCGCGCTTTTGGGCAGTCCCTCAATGGATTTTGCCGTATCTATAAGCCGCTTTACTGTCGGATCGTTTTCGTATGCTTCTTTAAGCTTCGGCGTTTTAAGGGCGGCGTCGATTGTGATATCGAGGGTTTTCGGCACCATTTTTGCCACAGTGTCCACCTCGCCGTACGGTATGCCCATTACCCTGCCCGCGTCGCGTATTGCCGCGCGGGCTTTCATTGTTCCGAAGGTCACTATCTGGCACACGTTATCCCGCCCGTATTTCCGCACAACGTAATCAATCACCTCGCCGCGCCGCTTGATGCAAAAGTCGGTATCGATATCGGGCATTGATACGCGTTCGGGGTTCAGGAACCGTTCAAAGATGAGGTTGTATTTTATGGGGTCAATGTCCGTTATGCCCAAAACATAGGAAACAACGCTCCCTGCCGCGCTGCCGCGCCCGGGGCCCACATATATGCCGTTATTCCTCGCAAAGCCGATAAAATCCGACACTATGAGAAAGTAATCCGTAAAGCCCATTGAGTTTATGACCGAAAGCTCATAGTCAAGCCGCGCGTGTACCTCCTTCGCCCTTTCCCCGTAGCGTTCGGAAAGCCCCTTTTCGCACAGAGATAAGAGATAGCCCTCCTTGGTAAAGCCCTCGGGTATTTCAAAGGAGGGCAGGTGGCGCTTGTGAAACTCAAATTCAAAGCTGCACATATCGGCTATTTTCTGCGTATTGTCTATTGCGTCGGGGAAGGCTGCGAAAAGCTCCCTCATTTCTTCTTCGCTTTTAAGATAAAATTCGTCTGTCGCAAACCGCATCCTGTTTTCGTCGGCAAGTGTTTTGCCCGTCTGGATACAGAGCAGAACATCGTGATATTCCGCGTCCTCGCGCTTTATATAGTGAACGTCGTTTGTGGCGACTATTGGCGTATCCGTTTCCCTCGCAAGCTGTACCAGCTTCGGGAGAACGCGCCTCTGCTCCTCGATGGAGTGATCCTGTATTTCAATATAAAAGTCTTCAAATATAGCCTTGTAATCCAAAAGAGCGCGCCTTGCGCCCTCGTAGTCGCCCGCAAGAAGACGCGAGGGTATAACTCCCGCAAGACACGCCGAAAGAGCCACAAGCCCCTCAGAGTGTTTTTTCAGCTCGTTCATATCGGTTCTGGGCTTATAATAAAAGCCGTCGATCTCCGCGCGTGAAACTATTTTGCAAAGGTTCTTATAGCCCGCGTCGTTTTTTGCAAGGAGAACGAGATGAAAGTTCTCCGCGTCGCTCTTTGCCGCCTTGTCGTACAGTGTGCGCGGAGCAACATACACCTCGCAGCCGATAATGGGCTTTATGCCCTCCGCCTTACACGCCTTATAAAAATCAACCGCGCCGTACATTACGCCGTGATCCGTCAGCGCAAGGGCGGTCTGCCCAAGCTCCTTTGCCCGTTTGGGAAGCTCCTTAACTCTGCCCGCGCCGTCAAGGAGGCTGTATTCGCTGTGTACATGAAGATGTGTAAATGCCATCTCTGCTTTCCTCCGTCAATTATCAATCAATTATCCGACAATCATCCGTCAATTATCAATCAATTTCCGTCAATTTCGTTTGCTTCTTCGATTATCCTGCTGAGGCGGTTATACATTGCGCTTTTTGATATATTTGCCAGCTGCGCAAGCTCGGCTGTGGAGGCGAACTCGTTCTCAAGCCGAAGCCTTGCCGCCTCAAAAAGCTTGGGTTTAAGCGATTCAAGCCCGCGCGCGCTTCTTATTTTTTCTATCGCGGCGATTTGCTGAACCGACGAATCCGCCGCGCGGTCGGCGTTTGCAAAGTCGCAATTTGTAATCCTGTTTATGTCGTTCCGCTTATCCTTGACGGCTTTCGCCTCAAAAACGCGGAAAAGAGCCGTGCTTGACCCTGCCACCCGCAGAAAATCAGCCTCCGCTTCGGACTTTTGTGTGTACACCACAAAGAGATTTTTCCGCTTTGTGTGCTTTGCGTCAACCTCAAAGAATGAAAGTATGGCGCATATTTTCGATATATTAGCCTCTCTTTCGGAAAATATTTCCAATCTGTATGATTTTTCGGGGTTGGACGCGGAACCGGAAACCAAAAACGCGCCCCTGACGAACGCCCTTTTACAGCCCGCCTCCGTTTCAAGATCCCGTGTTTCTTCTATTGCGCCGTTTTCTGCCGTTAAAGAAAGAGATTCCAGAACCTCCTCCGCGACAAAAAATTTGTAGCCCTCGGCGTTCTCGTCCAGTCTCTCGGGCAGTGTTATACGGCAGCTTTTTTTGAGCAGCGTTGCGACGCGCTTTGCCATAGCGAACCGCTCCACGCCCAAAAGCGCGCCGCCTTTATACGCCGCCGCGCCGAAAAGGATAACAGCTCTCAGCTCGGATATAAGGCAATTACGATCCTTTTCGCGTATGTTTTCAAGCTCGTCCTTTATTTCTTCAAGAAAGGTCATATCACTCACCGTTCCGACTCAATACGCGGCATACAGCCGCGGAGACGTCCTTTTAGGCGTTATTTTCTGTCAATATCGCGGTGCATTATCCTCGAATTGATATTTTTTGAGGTAAAGGTCTTTTTAAGCGCCTCAGATACGGCAACGCTGCGGTGCTTGCCTCCCGTACAGCCTATAGCTATTGTGAGCTGGCGGCGGCCGTCGCGGATGTAATATGGTATGAGATACGTTATCATCTCGCTGTAGCGCTTAAGAAATTCCCCGCATTCTTCGTTTTCCGTGACGTATTTATAAATATCCTCATCGAGCCCCGTCCTTTTGCGCATATCCTCAACGTAGTAGGGATTGGGAAGAAAGCGCACATCCATAATGAGGTCGGTTGAGGACGGCATACCGTATTTGAAGCCGAATGACATGAGATTGACGGAAAAGAAATGCTCCTCCTGCTCGTCTCCGAACTTTCCGCGTACAATCTCGCCCAGCTCGCGGGTAAGGATATTCGATGTGTTTATAATATAATCCGCCTTTGGGCGTATTTTGGAGAGTATTTCCTTTTCGCGGGTAATGCCCTCCTCAACGGAGCCGTCCGGCGCAAGGGGGTGAACTCTCCTTGTCTCCTTATACCGCCTTACGAGGACGGGATCGTCCGCCTCGATAAAGACAATCTCATAGGGACACTCCTTTCGTGAAATCTTCGCAAGCTCCTCATCTATTTCGGAAAACATCTCGCCGCCTCGGATATCCGTTACAACGGCAACATGATCCGCCTTGATTTTCGACTCGGTACACGCCTTTGCAAATGCCGACAAAAAAAGCACCGGCATATTGTCTATACAGTAGTAGCCCATATCCTCAAGAAAATGCAGAACCTGCGTTTTTCCCGCGCCGGATATGCCTGTAATAATTAAAAATCTCATTTAAAAGCGCCCCCTTTGTTTACTTCCAAATCTCAACTTCCGTTTCAAGCATAACGCCGCTTTTTTCAAAAACTGTCTGCCTGATTTTTTCGATAAGCGCCAATACATCCTCCGTACTTGCGTTATCCTTATTTATTACAAAGCCCGCGTGCTTTTCGCTGACCTCCGCGCCGCCCGCGCTCGCGCCCTTTAACCCCGCTTCTTCGATAAGCGCGGCGGCAAAATACCCGTTCGGTCTTTTAAACGTACTGCCTGCGCAGGGGTATTCCAAGGGCTGCTTTGCGCGCCGCCTTTCGCCAAGCTCCTTCATGCGGGCAAGTATCGCCTCGCCGTCGCCCTTTTCCAATTTCAGCGTGACGGAGGAAACTATCAAATCTTTATCGGAAAAGAAGCTCCTGCGATAGGAAAACTCCGCCTCCGCACCCGATATTGTATGAAAAACGCCGTTTCGGTCGATATATTCCGCTTCCTCGACAATATCCTTCATCTCGCCGCCGTATGCACCCGCGTTCATACGCACCGCGCCGCCGAGGCTGCCGGGTATGCCGTGGGCAAACTCCATCCCCGTCAAAGAGCTTTTGTACGCGGTATGCGCCGCCGAGGAAAGGAGCGCCCCCGCTTGGCATATGACGCGGTCGCCTCTGACCTCAATTTTTGAAAAGCTCCGTCCGAGCCGAATGACCGGCTCGCTTACGCCGCTGTCTGACACAAGAAGGTTTGTTCCGTTGCCCATCACCCGGTAGGCTGTGCCGCAAAGCGCCCTTACCGCTTCGGAAAGACCCTCGCGGCTTTCGGGTTCTATGATAAGCGGAGCATTGCCGCCGGTTTTAAAGCTGGTCAGGTCTTTAAAGCTCGCATTTTCGGTTATTATACAGTCCTTTATATCAAGAGCCATGGTTTTCCCCCTAAATACGATTTATTTCTGTGTGTAGAGAAATGCCGCGCCCACAAGCCCCGCGTCGTTGAAAAGCTTTGACACCTCGATTTTAGTCTGCTTCAGAGACTTCATTTTGCCTGTCATGGAGTTTTCAGCCACATACCTTTGTATGGGCAGAAGTATAGTATCGCCCTCGCGGCTGACTCCGCCGCCGATGACAATCTTATCGGGCTGAAATATGTTTACAAGGTCGCACACGCCTGCGGCAACATAATCAATCCATGCTTTAATCACGCGCTTTCCAAGCTCGTCGCCGCGCTTTGCGGCCTCAAAAGCCGTGCGGCCGGTAACCCTTCCTTTAAATCCCGCCGCCGCGCTCTGCCTTGCGAGAGCAGAAACGGAAGCGTAGCGTTCCCAGCAGCCCGAGCGTCCGCAGCTGCATTTTTCGCCGCCGTAAACAAAGGTTATATGCCCTATTTCCCCCGCGCCGCCGTTAATGCCGCGGAGAAGCCTTCCTCCTTCGATTATTCCGCCGCCTACGCCTGTTCCCAGCGTTACAAAAATAAAATTGTCCGCCTTATCTCCCGACACGGCATATTCGCCGAGGGCGGCACAGTTGGCGTCATTGTCGATATACGACGGCTTGCCCAGCTTTTCCGACACATAGCCGCAAATGTCAACATTGTCGTAATGAGGGATGTTCGGACTGCTTACCACAACGCCCGCGGCACTGTCGCATATCCCCGTGGTGCCTATGCCTATTGAAGATATTTCCGCCATTGAAAGACCCGAAAGGCGCACAGCCTCCGCCGCCGCGCCCGCAATTGCCTCGGGTACCAGCGCTCCGTCCGGAGTGGGAACCTTAAGCGAGGATATAACCTTTCCCTCCTCATTCACAACACCGCACTTTATAAACGTCCCGCCTACGTCGGCGCCTATGTTATAGTTCATGGGCTTTCACCTTTCTATTTTTAAATAATTGCAGAGCCTTTCAAGGCTCGTATTAAGGATAAGCTCCTTCGGATAATCAATATCCTCCGCAAGAGCCGCGCTCTCCGGAACAATGCCTATCTCCCCCGAAAAATGCGCATCGGTACTCAGCACGACAGGCACCGAATACTTTTTGCAAAGGAGGGCTATTTCGCGGCAGTTTTCCCGACTGTTCGGGCGCACCGCAAAGGAATGATTGTTTATCTCTATTATCTTGCCCGTATCGCGGGCTTTTTTTACCACGGCGTCGTAATCGCACCGAAAGCGTCCGTCGCCCAAATGACCTAAAACGTCGATATTTTCGTTGTCCATTGCACGGAGCCATGTAGCCGTCACGGTCTCTTCGTCTCTCGGCTTATAGCAGGGTGTGTGAAGCGACGCTATGACCAGTTCGAGATCATTTAAAATCTTATCGTCAAGATCAAGAGTTGCGTCCTCGTCCGTTATATCGACCTCGGCGCCCTTTATGAGCCGCACCGTGCCGACTGTTTTCGGAAGGTGGCGCAGAGACGAAAAGTGCATCCGCACGGCTCCGTCGCCGAGAAGGGGCCCGTGGTTTGTCAGCGCAATGCCCTCTAACCCAAGCCGTGCCGCCGCCGCGATATTTTCCTCTAAGGTTGAAAAGGCGTGCTGCGATACGTTTGTATGCGTATGTGTATCTACGGTTATTTTTATCATCGGATGTCAGTCCTTTAAGGTTTACATAATATCCGTGGCTTCCACGTTCATCTGCTTTGTTATTCTCTCCGAAAGCTCTTCCGCCGCGTTGTAGCCCATCTGCTGCTGGCGGTAGTTCATTGCGGCAATTTCGATTATAATGGCGAGGTTTCTGCCCGGGCGCACGGGAATTGTAACCGAAGGCACATCTATGCCCAGAATATTTGTAAAATTCTTGTCCAGCCCGAGGCGCTCATAATTTTTGCCCTGCTGCCACGCTTCAAGATTTACCACAAGATTAACGTTTTCCGTATCCTTTACGGCGCCCATACCGAAAATCTTCTTCACATCGATAATGCCTATGCCGCGAAGCTCGATAAAGTGGCGTATTATTTCAGGGGAGGAACCCACGAGAGTGCGCTCGGAAACGCGCTTTATTTCCACCGCGTCGTCAGCCACAAGGCGGTGACCGCGCTTTACAAGCTCCACAGCCGTCTCGCTCTTGCCTACGCCGCTTTCGCCCAAAATCAGGACGCCTTCGCCGTACACCTCCATCAGAACGCCGTGCCGTGTGATAAAGGGCGCAAGAATTACGTTCATGTTATTTATATATGTCGCCACAAAGGCGGAGGTGCTTTCCGATGTACGGAAAAGCGCAACATTATACTTTTCCGCCGCCTGCAAAAGCTCGGGGAATATCTCCTGCTTACGGGTAACTACGATTGCGGGTACCTTCTTGGAGCAGAGCGTCATAACGGCTTCACGCCTTTTTTCCTCACCCATTTCAAGGAGATAGAAATGCTCCGCCTTGCCTATAACCTGGATTCTGTCCTTGTCAAAATACTCGTAATAATCCGCGGCAAACTGTATGCCGGGACGGTTTACATCGGTGCATGATATCCATATATCCTTTGCCCCCTCGGGAAAGGATATAACCTCTAAATTAAATTCCTGTATTATGCTTTCAAGCTTAACCTTTTCACGCCGTGTATCAGGCATTTTCGTTCTCTCCCTTCAGCTTTTCGCTCTGATAGTGCGTTGCCAGAGCGTCTATAAGCTCATCTATTTCTCCGTTCATAATTGAATCGATTTTATACAATGTGAGATTTATTCTGTGGTCGGTAACTCTCCCCTGAGGGAAATTATACGTTCTTATCCGCTCGCTTCTGTCGCCGGAGCCCACTTGGCTTTTGCGCTCTGCCGCGATAGAGGCGCTGCGCTCCGCCTCCATAAGGTCATAAAGGCGGCTTCTGAGAACCTTCATCGCCTTATCCTTATTTTTGTGCTGGCTCTTTTCATCCTGGCAGGACACCACAAGCCCTGTGGGAAGATGAGTTATGCGAACGGCGCTGTCTGTTGTGTTTACGCACTGACCGCCGGGACCGCCTGCGCGGAATACATCTATTTTCAAATCGTTCTGATTTATTTCAAGCTCTACCTCCTCAACCTCCGGCAGGACAGCCACCGACGCCGCAGAGGTCTGTATCCTGCCCTGAGACTCGGTCTCCGGCACCCGCTGAACGCGGTGAACGCCGCTCTCGTACTTAAGGCGGCTGTACGCGCCCTCGCCCTCTACGCTGAAGGATATTTCCTTATAGCCGCCCAGCTCGGTGGCGTTGGCGTTCAATATCTCCGTTTTCCAGCGCTTTTTTTCGGCGTACATGCTGTACATTCTGAAAAGAGCCGCCGCAAAGAGCGCCGCCTCCTCGCCGCCCGTACCGCCTCGTATTTCCATGATAACGCTCTTATCATCGTTGGGATCCTTCGGAATAAGAAGGATTTTAAGCTCCTCCTCGATTGAGGGCAGCCTTTCCCTCGCCTGAAAAAGCTCCTCCTTTAAAAGCGCCTCAAATTCCGCGTCGGAATTTGCTTCAAGCATTTCCTCCGCATCGGAAATCGTCTTAACGACCTCCTTGTACTCGCGGTACTTCTCCACTATCGGCGTGAGGTCGCTCGATTCCTTCATGAGCTTTCGCCACGAATCGATGTCCTTTATTACCTCCGGGTCGCTGACCTTAGTCTGCAGATCCTCATATTTTTCTTCAATAAACGCAAGCTTTTGAAACATTGTAACGTCCCTTTACTTTAAAATTACCCTGAAAAGTCAACAAATCTACCACACAAAACGGAATATAATCGCTATCGCTATGCCCAGCAGAAAGCCCACGGCAACCTGAAAGGGCGTATGCCCGAGTATTTCCCGAACAACCTCCCCATCGTTAAGAAAGTTGCCGTCCTTCATGCTTTTAATTATATTATTTAAAACCTGTGCCTGCTCGCCCACAGCGCGGCGTACTCCGCAGGCGTCGTACATCACTACGAGGGCAAACGACGCCGCAAGGGCAAAGTACACGCTTCCGAAGCCGTACTGCATACCTATAGTCGATGAAAGCCCCGTCACAAAGGAGCTGTGGGAGCTCGGCATTCCGCCCGGGGCAAGAAGCCGTCCCAAATCAACGGTCTTTTCGACTATTGCCGTTATTACCATTTTAAGTATCTGGGCTACAAGCCATCCTGTTACAGCGCACACAAGAGGTTTATTTGTAATTAAATCATAAAAATAATTCATCTTATGCTGTCCTTCTCTTCAGTTAATTTTCCCGCGCAAGAAGCCAAAGGGCAAGCTCTCTTAAAAACGCGCCCTTTTCTCCGAATTTTTCACATGCCGACAGCGCTTTGGCGGTTTCCCCTTCAAGCTCCTCCTTTGCCCTGTCAATGCCCATCAGCGTGACAAAGGTGGATTTTTCCTCGGCAATATCCTTCATAAGGGTTTTCCCCATTTTAGTTTGGTCGCCCTCAACGTCAAGTATGTCATCCTTTATCTGGAAAGCAAGCCCGAGAGACGCGGTATAATCCATCGCCTCGCCGCCGTCAAGCCCCGCGGCTATGGCTCCCGCCGCCCCTGCCGCGTTTATGAGCGCGCCTGTTTTCCGCGCGTGTATGGCGCGCAGAAATTCAAGGCTCGCCTTTTCGTTTTCCGCCTTTATATCATCGGTCTGTCCGCCGACCATGCCCGATATGCCCGCACATTCGGAAAGAACCGCTATAAAGCGCAGAGCCCTTTCATCCTTAACCGTTTTCGCGATATATTCAAATGCAAGGGTTAAAAGCCCGTCGCCCGCAAGAAGCGCATAAGCCTCGCCGTACTTCACATGGCAGGTAGGTCTGCCTCGGCGAAGGGCGTCGTTATCCATGCACGGAAGGTCGTCATGTATGAGGGAATATGTATGTATCATTTCAAGACCGCAGCCAAAGTGCAGAGCGCAATCCTCATCTCCGCCGAGGGCGGCGCATACTGCCAAAGCGAGTACAGGACGCACCCGCTTGCCGCCCGCAAGAAGCGAATAGCGCATTGCCTCGGAAACAATGATATCCTCGGGCGTGTATTCATCCATTGCCCTTTCAAGCTCGCGGTTTACTTTTTCGACGTATGCCGAAAACTGTTCCTCAAAGCTCACTTTTCTTCCCCCTTCTGCTCAAAATCCTCCTCGCCGCCTTCTGTGATAAGCTTAACCTTAAGCTGCGCCTCGTCAAGCATTTTGCGGCAGCTCTTTGTCAGAGATACGCCCTTTTCAAAGAGAGCCATTGCCTCCTCAAGGGTTGTCTCGCCGTTTTCAAGCTTTTTGACCGTATCTTCAAGCTCCTTCAAGGATTCTTCAAATGTCATATATATCACACCTTTCGATTGATACCGCCTTGGATTTTATCCTGCCGTCCCTAAGGCAGAGGGTTATCTCATCGCCTTCTCTTACATCCTCAACGCTCTTTAAGGCTTTTCCGCCCTTATACGAAACGCTGTAGCCGCGCTCAAAAACCTTTAAAGGACTTAACGCGTCAAGCTTGACGGCGCTCCCGCTTAAAAGCGTGCCTCGCTTTTCAAGCAGAGAGGAGTACGCGCGCAAAAGCTCGTCAGACGCGCGGTCGGCAAGCTGCATCATAGCCTCTATCCGCCGGCTAAAGCCCTCAAAGGACGCCCTTTCCGACAAAAGGGCAAGCTGCTTTTCACGCATTTCCGCCTTTGAAAGAAGCAGGTTTTTCGCCCTCTCCATGCTGCTTTCCAGAAACGAGGCGATATCCTTTGCGTCAGGCACCGCAAGCTCGGCGGCGGCGGACGGCGTAGGCGCGCGAAGGTCTGCGGCAAAGTCCGTCAGTGTAAAATCCGTCTCATGACCTACGGCTGAAATTACGGGGATTGCCGAATTATACACCGCCCGAACCGTAGCTTCCTCGTTAAACGCCCACAAATCCTCTATGGAACCGCCTCCGCGCCCTACTATGAGTACGTCGGCGTTTTTGTTTGCGTTGAAATATTCTATCCCTCGGCATATGCTCGCGGAGGCTCCGACCCCCTGCACAAGGGCAGGATACAGCCTTGCCTCGATAAGGGGATAGCGGCGGCGGAGTATGTTTATAATATCGCGCACAGCCGCGCCCGTAGGGCTTGTGACTATACCGAGCTTAACCGGAAATCGGGGAATGGGGCGTTTATGGCGTTCATCAAAAAGCCCTTCCTCCCCAAGCTTCTTTTTAAGCTCCTCAAAGAGGCGGTATAAATCGCCCTTGCCCTCCTCCTCCATTTCCTCAACATAGAGCTGATACTGTCCGTCCCGTTCAAAAACGCCGATCCTTCCGCGGGCAAGAACCTTCATTCCGTTTTCGGGGCGGAGCGAAAGCTTTGACGCCGCGCTTTTGAACATGACGGCTCGGAGAACCGCGCCCTCATCCTTTAAGGTCATATATATATGCCCCGAGGAATGGAGCTTAAGATTGCTTATCTCGCCGCGTATCCATATGTTGCCCAATACCTCCGTGCGTTCCAAAAGCACCCTTATAAAGTTATTTATCTGTGTTACCGTGGCAATACGCCTTTCGGGCAAAGAAGCCATCGAACCTCGCCTCCCCGTTACTTGCGGTCCGCCTTTTGCCTCAGGTACTCCGCAAGGACGCCGTTTATGAATTTATACGCCGAATCGTCGCCGTAGCGCTTCGCAAGCTCCACAGCCTCGTTTACGGCAACCTTATCGGGGACGTCGCCGAGATTATCGATTTCGTACAAGGCAAGCTGCAAAAGCGCAAGGCTTACCTTCGGAAGGCGGTCAACGTCCCACCTTTTGAGAAGGGGACTTATCTTTTCGTTTATCTCGTTTTTCTGTTCCGCGGTGCCGAACACAACGCCTTTCATATATTCAATGTCGCTCTCCGTCATGGAGTTTGCCCACATTTCCTTTTCATCCGCGAGCGTTTCGTCAAAATACTCGCACAAATCCTGCGGCGGCGTCTTCATGAGAGCGCAGCTGTATATCATTTTAAAAGCATTTTCTCTTGCTGATTTTCTGCTCATTGTCCTTCTTGCCTTTCTTGAATTTATCTTCCGAATATATGGAGAACATCCGACCCCATTACCACCATGCCGAGCCCGAGTATGATGACGAGCCCCGCAAAATTTATATAACCGACAAGCTCAGGCTTGAGCTTACGCCTCGAAACAAGCTCCGCAAAAGCGAATATGATGCTTCCTCCGTCAAGCGCGGGGAACGGCAGGAGGTTGAAAACGCCTAAATTTACGCTTATCATGGCAAAAAGGTTCAGAAGCTCCAGCCAGATATCGCTCCTTGCCGCGCCCTGCTCCTGCGCCTCGGCAGCCGTTTCGTCAACTACCTTGACTATGCCGACAGGTCCCGACAAATCCCTCACTCCCGCCTCGCCCGTAAAGAGCATTTTCAGGGAATAAAAGACCGCCTTTACAACATAGCGCGTGTCGTAGTAGGAATATCTGAGTACGCCGAGGGCGTTAAGCTGCTCGGTTTCGGGGATGATGCCCAGAATTTTTCTGCCTCCCGTATCGTAGGGCGAAAGGGAAAATGTATATTTTTGTCCGTCCCTTTTCACCGTGACGTTTACATTGTCTCCCGCGCCCAGCATATAAAGGTCTATATCGGCGCGCATTTTGATTGAGGTATTGCCGAGCTTTATAATTTTATCGCCCGGAAGAATTCCGCACTCCATGGCGGGGGAGCCTTCCGACACGCTCCGAACAACGGATGACGCCGCCTGCCCGCAGCAGGAGAGGATTATGACAAAGCAGAGAAAGCCCAACAGCACATTCATTGCCGCGCCTGCGGCGAGAATGGCAATACGCTTTATCGGGGATATGTTGGAGAAGGCGTGAGGGTCGTCGCTTTCCTCGCCCTCGCCCTCAAGCTTTACATAGCCGCCCAAGGGCAGCCACCTTACCGAATACTGCGTTTCGCCGCGCTTTCGGCTGAAAGCCAAGGGGCCCATTCCTATTGAAAATTCATGCACCGTTACTCCGAAGCCTTTCGCCACAAAAAAGTGACCAGCCTCGTGGAGCATAACCATTACGCCGAAGGCTATCAATGTAACTATAACGGAAAAAACCATCAAATAACCACCTGCCAAAATCTGCCCGTCAGGATTTTTTTGCGGCGCGCACCCATGCGCGCGCTTCTCTGTCCGCTTCCTCAATCTCCGCGATATCGGGAGACTGCACTACCTTATGTTTATCCATTGCACAAGCTATATATTCCGTAATGTCGCCGAAACGGCACTCGCCCCTAAGGAACATGGCAACGGCTTCCTCGTTCGCGCCGTTTAATACGGCAGGCATCGTTCCGCCGATTTTCGCCGCTTTTTTTGCCATGAGTACGGCGGGGAACGCCTCGTTATCTATTTCCGCAAAGGTCAGGGTGCCTATCTTTGCGAGGTCAAGCCTTTCCGACACGCGCATGGCGCGCTCGGGATAGTGCAGCGCATAGGAAATCGGAAGCTTCATGTCGGGGACTCCGAACTGACCTATGACGCTTCCGTCACAGAACTCCACAAGGGAATGTACTATGCTTTGACGGTGAACTACCGGAATTATGTTATCCGTATCAACGCCGAAGAGGTGCATTGCCTCGATTATTTCAAGCCCTTTGTTTACAAGCGTCGCGCTGTCAATCGTTATTTTTGCGCCCATGCTCCAATTGGGGTGCTTAAGCGCCTGCTGCGCCGTGACGGAGACAAGCTCCTCCTTCTTTTTGCCGAAGAAGGGACCGCCCGAAGCCGTTATAATTATTTTATCCACAAACGCGCCCTGATTTGCAATTGATTGAAATATCGCGCTGTGCTCGCTGTCAACGGGGACAATCCTTACCCCCTTTTCCCGCGCGTAATTCATCACAAAATGACCTGCGGTGACAAGCGTTTCCTTATTTGAAAGGGCAATGTCGCTTCCCGAATCTATCGCGGCTATTGTCGGACGAAGCCCCGCAATGCCGACTATGGCGGTTACCGCCATGTCCCCTTGGCGCGCACATTCGCAAACGCCCTCCTCGCCCGAAAGAACGGCTGTATCGGTATCCGAAACCCTTGCCTTTAAATCTGCCGCCGCTTTTTCATTCAGCATTGCCGCATAGCGCGGATGATATTTTCTTATCTGCGCCTCTATTTTTTCGACGTTTGTGTTCGCCGTAAGCGCCGCCACCTCTATCTGAGGGTCTATGTCCGCAACGTCAAGGGTCTGCGTGCCGATAGATCCTGTCGAGCCCAATATTGAAATCCTCTTTGAAGCCATATTTTACACCTTAACCTATCATATTCAAAAGTCCGTTCATGATAAATATCAGCGGAGACGCGAGAAGTATCGAATCAAAGCGGTCAAGCGCTCCGCCGTGTCCGGGAATGAGGTTGCCGTAATCCTTTATTCCGTATTCCCGCTTTACCGCGGAGGTGGCTATGTCCCCCACGGGTCCTATTATCGCGCACAAAAAGCCGACAAGGAGCATGACAGGCACATTGCAAGGCACGTCAAACACCTTTATGAGCACCAGCGCATAAATCCCCATTGCAATAACCGCGCCGAAAAGTCCGCCTATTGCGCCCTCTACCGTTTTCTTGGGGCTGAGAGCGGGGGCAAGAGGGTGCTTGCCGAAGGCAACGCCCGCGAAATACGCTCCGCCGTCCGCCGCCCAGACCGCCGCAAACAGCAGCACTATCAGAAAGCGGCCGCCGCCGCTGTTACGAAGCGCAATAAGGTACGAATACAAGAGCGCGGGGAAAAGCGCGCCGAAAAACGCGGTTGCCGCCTTTGCGGTATTTACGCTTCTGTGGCAGAACACCATGAGCGCAAATATCACGCCGATATAAAACGCTACGGCAATGAGGCACAGCTCAAACAAAAACGCGTTCCCGCTTGTGTGGGCAACTCCGAAAAGAGCTGCAAGCAGCGCTCCGAAGGCGCCGCTTGCGGCAAGGGGCTTTATTTCAAGAATGCCTGTCGCCTTATAAAATTCAAATATCGCCCGAGCCGTAAGAGCTATTATCAGTATATTGAACACAATTGCCGGAGCCGCAAGCGCAATAAGGAATACTGTAATCCCCACCACCGCGCTGATAATTCTTTCTTTCATATTCCCAAAGCCTTTCCTGTTAGTTTGTCTGAAAACACTCCGAAGCCGGGGAAGCGATACCGCCCTTCGGCACGAGATGCAGCGGGCATTTTTTTATACGCCTCCGAAGCGGCGCGTACGCTTCTGGTAATCGTAAATAGCCTGAAGAAGATCCTCGTTTGAGAAGTCGGGCCACAGGATATTTGAAAACCACAGCTCGCTGTATGCGCTTTGCCAGAGGAAAAAGTTGCTTAATCTATACTCCCCGCTCGGACGGATAATGAGGTCGGGGTCAGGTTCGCCGGCAGTATATGTCCGCGCGGAGATTGAATCCTCGGTGATATCCTCCGCGCGCATTTTCCCGTCCTTTACCTCTTGCGCGATTTCGCGCACGGCCTTGACGACCTCGTCTCTGCCGCCGTAATTGAGGGCAACATTGAGTAAAAGACCACTGTTTTTCTCAGTGGCCTTTTCCATGTAGAGCTGCTTTGCCCGGAAGGATTCCGAAAAGGCGCTTCTGTCCCCGATGAAGTGAATCTGCACATCACGACCCGCAAGCCGTTCAAGACCGTGGTCGAGATAATCCTCGAGAATTTTCATCAGTGCGTCCACTTCCTCTTTGGGACGGCGCCAATTTTCGGTGGAAAAGGCATACACCGTTACGAACTTCACGCCGATGTTACCCGCGTATTCCACTATGCGCTCAAACGTTTTTGCCCCCACAGCATGACCCGACGTCCTCGGCAGACCGCGTTTTTTCGCCCATCTGCCGTTTCCGTCCATAATAATTCCGATATGCTTGGGTAAGTTATCAAAGTCCACCTTTTGCTCTAAGGCACGTTTGCGGAACAAGTCCTTAAGTTTCATATGGACATAAGTTCCTTCTGCTTATTTTCGGTAATTTTTTCGACTTCAGCTATCTTCATATCGGTAAGATCCTGAATATCCTTTTCGATTTCCTTGAGGTCGTCCTCGGTAATTTCGTTCTTCTTTTTCTGAGCCTTAAACGCGTCCATTGCGTCGCGGCGGATATTTCTGACCGCAACCTTCGCTTCCTCGCCCTTCTTTGCGACCGTCTTCGAGTGCTCCTTCCTTCGCTCCTCCGTGAGCTGCGGGAACGCGAGGCGGATAACCTTGCCGTCGTTCTGGGGATTGATGCCTATTTCCGAAGTCTGAATAGCCTTTTCAATCGCCTTAAGAATTGAGCTGTCCCACGGCTGGATTACAAGGGTTCTGGGGTCGGGGATGGATATAGAGCCGACCTGCGCTATAGGCGTCATTGTTCCGTAATATTCGACAAACACCTTGTTGAGCACCGCGGCATTTGCTCTGCCCACTCTGATTGCGTCGAGCTCTTCCTTGAAATAAGTAATGGCCTTATCCATTTTTTCTGTAATTTCGGGGTAATTGTTTTTCATTTCTCATTCTCCTTTATATTTTATTCTGTTACGAGAGTGCCAACGCTCTCGCCCATTACCGCTCTGTAAATATTCTCGGGATCGTCAAGCCCGAACACCTGAATAGGCATTTTATTATCGCGGCAAAGCGCCGTTGCCGTGGAGTCCATAACCTTCAAATCGCGGTTGAGAACCTCTGTATATGAAAGGGTGTCAAACTTCTTCGCGTTGGGATTTACATTGGGGTCGGAATCGTACACGCCGTCAACCTTCTTTGCAAGGAGTATAACGTCGGCATTTATCTCGGCTGCTCTCAGCGCCGCAGCCGTGTCGGTGGAGAAGAAGGGGTTGCCGGTTCCGCATCCGAAAATAACCACTCTGCCTCGGTTTAAGTGACTGTTTGCCTTTCCGCGGATGTAGGGCTCCGCTATCTGGCGCATTTCAATGGCTGTCTGCACTCTCGTAGGCACATCCATTGCTTCAAGCGCGGAGCAAAGCGCGAGAGAATTGATAACCGTCGCAAGCATACCCATATGATCCGCCCTTGAGCGATCCATGTTTTCGCCGCTTCTGCCTCTCCAGAAGTTGCCGCCTCCGACAACTATGGCTATTTCAACGCCCGTTTCGCTGCATTTCTTCACCACTTCACAGATGGAATCAATCGTCGGCTGATCAAGACCGAAGCCTTTATCTCCGGCAAGCGCCTCGCCGCTGATTTTTAAAAGAACTCTTTTGTATTTAGGCTGCATCATTCCGTCTCCTTATTATATATTTCATAACTATACATTCTAATTGTACCAAATAAAAGGAGGTTTGAAAAGACCTTTTCCGAAAAAATTTTAAGAAAAAGAGCGGCTTCCGAACGAACCGCCCTTTTCGGCGCATTATTGCCCGCTTCATGCCGAGCACGCAATAAAATTATTTATTATTTCGGATAAACAAACCGCCTGTTCTGCGTAAGCTCCTTTTTATACCGCGCAATATAGAATTTTGCCATACCGAGATTCTGCTCAAGGTAATTTCCGCACTGTTCGGGAGCCGCGCCGGGGATTTCGCCCTCAAATGATATTATAAAATCGCACATATCAACGACCATGCTGTAAATATCCTCGCTTTCCAAATTGCCGAAAAAGAGGATATAGCAGCCCGTTCTGCAGCCCATAGGTCCGAAATAGACGACCTTATCCTTCCACGGGCTGTTTCTGAGAAAGGTCGCGCCGAGATGCTCTATTGTGTGGAGAGCCGGCATATCAATGACAGGCTCCTTATTGGGCGCGGTTATCCTCATATCAAAGGTTGTGACTGCCGCGCCGCCGTTTTCGTCCCTCCTTGAAACATAAAGACCGGGCTTTAATTTTAAATGATTTACGGTAAAGCTTGTTATCCTTTCCATTGCAAAGCCTCCCCTTTCTTAGAATATGCTACATTGTTTTTCCGTCTTTGTCAATGCCTTTTTTTAGCATCCGTTCCGAATATTCGGCGAAAAACGGCTCATTTCTGCCTTTTTTATACATAAAAGGCAGAGCCGTGCTTTTCGGGCATTATATAACTGAATGATTTTCGCTCCCCCGCGGCGAAAATAAGAGCATAGGCGCTTCCCGCGTCCGCATGGCGCCATTAAAAAATTAAAGCGGACAGAAAGGTATGATAACATGAACATGAAGAAAACAATCTGCGCGGCGCTCGCCTTCACGGCGATGGCATTTCCTGCCGAAGCCGCAAATTACACAGTGAAGAAGGGCGATACATACTGGACAATATCCCAAGCCTGCGGGGTTGA
>CAZIBK010000008.1:0-23039 GCA_964537125.1 uncultured Oscillospiraceae bacterium | reverse complement strand
ACGGGGCTGTTTTGTACAGTCCCGTTTCTATCGGTTTTTATCAACCTGCCACCATTGACAGTATTCTTTTTTTCGCCGCGATAAAGTCCTCCGTAAGCTCGATATTTTCATCCTCGGGCAGCTCTATTTTCGTTTCCTCGGTTATTTTTCCCGGTTCGCCGCTCATGATATATATCCTGTCCGAAAGGAGTATCGCTTCGTTTATGTCATGGGTAATGAAAAGCGTTGACAGCCCGTGGGTTCTCACCTTCTGCCGAAACCACGTCTGCATATCACTGCGAGTCATCGCGTCAAGCGCTGAAAACGGCTCATCCAAAAGCACCGCGTCCTTTGCATAGAGAAATGTTCTCGCAAGCGCCGCCCTTTGCCGCATACCGCCGGAAAGCTGTGCGGGGTAGCAGTCCTTATACTCGCCCAAACCGAATTCGCTCAGTATTTCCTCGGCTTTTTTTACGGCGCTCTTTTTATCGGAGCCGGAAAGAATCAACGGTATTGCGGCGTTTTCCGCTATTTTTTTAAAGGGAAGAAGCAAATCGCTTTGCTGCATATACCCGACCTTTCCCGCAACGCCCGTCATGTCCTCGCCGTTTAAGTAAACCTTGCCCTCATCCGGCGCTTCAAGCCCGGACGCCACATTAAAAAGCGTTGTTTTGCCGATACCGCTGACTCCCAAAAGCGACACCATCTCGCCCCTGTCCACATGTATGGAAATATCTTCTATTATTTTTCTGCCGCCGTAGCTTTTTGAAACGCCCTTTGTCTCCAATACAACGCTCATTACTTAAGATACCCCGTATCAAGACCTGCCGTTCCGAGATCCTCCTCTGTCAGACCGTGCTGATAAAGCCATGTATAGAAGGCTGCCCAACGGTTTTCATCAATGGTACCCCATTTGCCGTTTTCGTCAAGATAGTAGCTTGCCATAAAATCTATGCTCGACTTTACAAGAGTCTCGTCAAGCTCGGGCGCGGCTTCAAGAAGTATCTCTGCCGCCTCATCACGATTCTGTGCGCAGAACTCATAGCCCCTTGCTGTAGCCTCAAGGAACCTCTTTGCCGTTTCAGGCTCGGCGCCGAGGAAATCCGAGCTTGAAATAATTACCGGCGTGTAATAGTCAAACACCTCGTCCGCAGTCTTAAAATCAATATAATTATAATCATATTCCGCAAGCTGCGCGTTTATAACATCCCAATACTCGTACACCCACACTGTGTCGATAAGGTCTGTGTCAAGAGCTGTCAAAACATCGGTAACATAGGTATCCACAAGCTCTACATCGTCAAAGCTGCCGCCGTCATTTTCAACACAGCTCTTTACTATCGCCTGTTCGATCGGACTTCCCCATGTGGCATATGAGTGACCTGCCATTTTGCCGAAGGAATCGATGCCCTTATCTCCTCTTGAAATAATACCCGAAAGGTTGTGCTGCACTATCGCGCCGACCGCGACTATGTCAAGCGGCTCGTCGGAAACAAGCGCCGGCACCATTGTATCCTGGAAGCTGATGCCGAACTGAGCCTTACCGGATGCAACAAGCGCCTCCGCTCCGTCCTCGGGCGGCTGAATTACGGAAACGTTAAGACCTGCCTCCTCATAATAGCCGTTGGCAAGAGCCGCATAAAGACCTGTGTGATTTGTGTTGGGCGTCCAGTCAAGAACAACCGTTATATCCTCAAGAGCCGCCTTTGTCGCAGCCTCTCCGTCCGCGGAAGGCGACGATTCGGTGTTTCCGCACGCGCAAATCGAAAGCATCATACAAATACAAAGCGCCAAGCATAAAATCTTTTTCATAACAATCCTCATTTCTTTTCATATTTTTTCCACGGCATACTCTTTTTTTCAATCACGGTGACCAGCTTCATCAGGCACAGACTGAGTCCGCTTATAACTATTATCACCGCAAACATCTTGTCAAACGCGAAGGATTTTCTCACCCTCGTCATGTAAACGCCGAGACCCGCTTCTCCTCCGAGCCATTCGGCGACCACCGCGCCCACAACGGCATATGTCGTTGATATACGAAGCCCCGAGAAGAAGCTTTCAAGGGCATACGGCAGCTTTACGTCAAACAAAACCTTAATATAAGGCGCGTTCATCGAGCGGTAAAGCCTCAGGACATTTTTGTCCGCACTGTCAAGCCCCGTCAGAAGGGCAACCAGCATCGGGAAAAAGCACGCCAAAAACACAAGCAGTATTTTAGGCGCTATCCCAAAGCCGAACCACAGCACCAGAAGCGGAGCCACAGCCACAGTAGGAATTGTCTGTGTAACTATCGCAATGGGATAAATTGCCTTGTGCAGCAGCACGAACCTGTCCATCGCAACAGCAAGTAAAAACGCTCCCGCAAGGGACGCCGCCATACCAATCGCCGCCTCGATAAGAGTTGTCCGCAAATGCGACAGTATAAGCATTCTGTCGTTAAAGAGCGCCGCCACTACCTTGAGCGGCGAAGGGAGCATGAATTTCGGCACAAGTCCCGACGCCGACACTCCCCACCACAGTGCAAGTATTATTACCGCAGGAATTATCGGGTAAAGCTTATTCGTGGTGCTTTTTGACTTTCTTTTCAATTGTCCATACCCCCGCCGTAGGATTCAGCGAAATCTTGACATAGCTTGCCACGCCGGGCGCTCCTTCGCGTATACATATGAGCTGACATTCCTTCACTATGTCCATCAGCGTGTCATAATCGCCCTCAACAGTAGTCTCAAAGGGGCCCACATATGTGTTAAGTCCGCTGGACTTTATGTAAGCGATTACCTCATCAACAATCCTGATGATCTCCTCTCCCTCGACATTGGGCAGTACCTGAATTGCAACGCTTGCTTCCGGTTGCTTTTCCATTTCAAACATCTCCTTTAAAATAAAAACAGCATAGGCAGTGCCTACGCTGAAATGTACTTGCAATTTGCACATTTGCCTACGCAGACATTACTCTGATCAGGTCCAAGGGTTGGCTTATGCCTCTCAGCCTTACGGCACCCCTAATGCTAAGTTTATTATACATCAATATTTTGCTTTGTCAACACCTTTTTTATTACCGTACTCTCCGACCTCAATAACCGTCAGTATATCCCCGTTCACCTTAAAGCGTATGTTTTTCCCCGCAAAGGCAGCGCCGTATATTCTTTCGCTGTCGTTTTGATACGACGGGCGCGGATCCCGGCGCAGTATCTCGCAAGCCGCTTCGCGCTTACCCTCGGGAAGCTTTTCCAAAAGCTCCTTCGGAAAAACGACCTTTAATGTGCAATATTCGTATTCATCCGTAAATCCGCCCCTTGCTTCGGGATGCGAATCGGTATATGCCAGATACGGCTTTATATCGTATATCGGCGTTCCGTCAAGGATATCGGCTCCCGAAACATACAGCACCGGACCGAGCTTTTCCGAAATCTCCGAACGTATAAGCTTCACGCTTGAAAGCCCTATCGGATTCGGGCGAAAGGGCGAGCGCGTCGCAAAAACGCCCATCTGCCTGTTTCCGCCCAGCCTCGGCGGATGCACCGTAGGCGAAAACTTATCCCTGACGCTCTTTGAAAACTTCCATATGAGCCACAAATGCGAATACCCCTCTATTCCGCGAACGGCGTTTGCATCGCGGTACTCCTTTTCAAAGACTATCCTTGCCTCGGTTTCGGCAAGTCCGCTCTGGCGCGGTATGCCGAACTTTTCCGGAAAATCGGTCTCAATATGCGCGATAATTTTCATTACTTCCATAGCTTTTTATCCAGACCTCTGTAGCCTATCGCCTCGGCGATATCGGTCGCGTCTATATTATCCCTTTCCTCAAGATCCGCTATCGTTCTTGCGACCTTAAGTATTCTCGTATATGCTCTTGCCGACAGCCCCATTGAAGAAAACGCCCTTTCCAAAAGCGTCTGCTCTTCATTGCCCACAACGCAGTATTTTTCAATAAGCGTGCCGTAAAGATCGGCGTTGCAGTTTATTTTCTCATCCTTGTAGCGCAGCTTTTGTATCTGCCTTGCGTCCTCTATGCGCTTCCTCATGTCCTCGCTTTTTTCACCCTTAGGCTTCTTTAAATCCTCATACTTTACGCTCCGCGCTTCAAGCTCTATGTCTATTCTGTCAATCATCGGCCCGCTGACCCTTGAAAGATACTTCGCCACATCGCTTTCACTGCATCGGCACTTGTGTGACGGATCTCCGTAATATCCGCAGCGGCAGGGATTCATTGCCGCCACAAGCATCACGTTTGCGGGATATGTATATGAGCCGCTGGCTCTCGCCACGCTCACATATCCGTCCTCTATGGGCTGGCGCAGGGCTTCTATAACGTCCTTTCTGTATTCGGGCAGCTCGTCAAGGAACAGCACTCCGTTATGCGCAAGGGATATCTCGCCCGGTCTTGCCTTTTGCCCGCCGCCTATCAGGCTTGCCATGGACGCGCTGTGATGCGGCGAACGGAAGGGTCTTTCCGTAACAGCCTGCCCCTCCTTCAGAATGCCCGCAACCGAATGTATTTTCGTAACCTCTAATATTTCATCAAAGGTCATGCGCGGCATTATGGTGGGGATTCTCTTTGCTATCATGCTCTTTCCCGAACCGGGCGAACCGACCATAAGCACGTTATGCCCTCCGGCAACGGCAATCTCTATTCCGCGTCTGAGCTTTTCCTGCCCTTTCACATCGGAAAAATCCACGTCAAAAACGCTTTCGCGCTCAACAGAGCTGTTCCTTTTCGCAGGCTCTATCGGCGTTTTCCCGCAAAGGTGCTCATAAACCGCCGCAAGACTTTCCGCTCCGTAGATTTCGATGCCGTCCACAAGGGCGGCTTCCGCTTCATTTTCCTTCGGAACGATAAACCTTGTTATTCCGCTCTCCTTCGCCCCGATAACCGCGCTCAATACGCCCGCCACGCCGCGTATCTCGCCCGAAAGACCAAGCTCCCCCAAAAAAACATAATTTGAAAAATCGCACCTTAACTGTCCCGTTCCCGCCAAAATGGAAACGGCAATCGGCAAATCAAACTGCGTACCCTCTTTTTTGAGGTCAGCAGGCGCAAGGTTTAACACAATCTTTTTTGCGGGGAACTCAAAGCCTGTGTTTTTCACGGCTGAGCGCACGCGCTCCTTTGCCTCCTTGACAGCCGCGTCGGGCAGACCGACAATGTCAAAGGCAGGCAGTCCTCCCGAAAAATCTGCCTCCGCAATGACAATTTTGCCCTCTATTCCAAGCAGCGTTGCCGTCTTTACCTTTACTACCGTCGATGCCATGCCCATTTTCCTCCTTTTATATTATCGCTACACTCTCAGCCATACCGCCATTTCTCTCGTATCCTCGCGGTTGCCCCAGAACGCGTAGGGTATAGCCCTTATCCTTATCTTCTCGCAGTCGCGGTCAAAGACCTTGTACAGCTCGTCCGTCTGCCACGCCTTTATCTTGTACGCGTCCGCATATACGGACACCTCGCCCTCAAAGAGCAAGTCTTCCTTTTCCGCTTTAAAGCAGGGCTCCTCGGAAAGCCTTATTGACGACAGTCTGTCCCCGTTGTCTGCCGATTCAACACAGTACACCAACGGCCCGCGCATAATAGCCGCCTTGCCCGCGTCATAGCGCACACAGGGGTTTGCCTCTATAAGCTTTATCTCCATAGGGAACTCTATCTCAATCTCGTCATTGTCGTTCCACACTCTTTCAATATACGCATAGCCCTTTTTGAGATAATATGTAACCGCCTCGCCGTTTACTCTCACTCTCGCGCTTTCTGCCCAGCAGGGAATACGGAAGGAAAAGCGGTATTCGCCCCCCGACACCCTAAAGGATATATTTCCGTCCCACGGCATCTGCGACCTTTGGTTTATTTTAACCCTTCTTTCTCCCACGCTCACCTCCGCGTCCGAGCCGACAAAAAGATGCGTATAGACGGTTTTCTCATCTGAGGAATAAACGTAGCCTCCGAGACTTGTAATCATCCTCGCAAGGTTCGGAGGACAGCACGCGCAGCCGAACCAGCCCTGCCGCTTCGTCCTGTTATGTCTGTACGCCGGAACGCGCTTGTTTGCCTCCTCCCACGTTTCGAGGGGATTTGTGTAAAAGAAATGCTTTCCGTCAAGCGCCATACCCGAAATGCTGCCGTTGTAAAGGATCCTTTCAAGCACATCGGAATATTTTGAGTTTACATCCGTTTCAAGCATTTTACGGGCAAAAAACGCAAAGGATACAGCGGCGCAGGTCTCCGTATATGAAATGTCGTTGGGCAGCTGATAGTCAAACGAAAACGCCTCCCCGTATACCGTCGCGCCGAAGCCGCCGGTTATATACATTTGCTTTCTTGTGGCGTTGTCCCACAGCGTTTCACACGCCTTTATGAGGCTTTCATCGCCTGTCTCAGCCGCGAGAGCAGCCGCCCCGGTGTAGAGATATCCCGCTCTTACGCTGTGTCCGACAGCCTCCTTCTGCTCGCGCAGCGGCGCGTACGACTGATTGTAATACCTGTCCGCATACTTCTGCTCGCCGCCCCAGTGGTTTTTATAATTCCTCGCCTTTAATTCCTCGTCAAAGAAATAGGGCTCTGTGCCTCTTTCATCAATAAGATATTTGCAAAAATCGAGATACTTTTCCTCCCCCGTCGCCTTGTACACTCTCACCAGCGCCAATTCAAGCTCGGGATGCCCCGAATAACCGTGTATCTTTCCCTCTTCCTTTCCGACGCGGGAGGCTATGAGGTCTATAAACCTGCACACTATGTCAAGGAGCTTTCTCTTTCCGGTAGCCTCGTAATACGCTACGGCAGCCTCAGCCATATGCCCCGCGCAGTACATTTCATGGCAGTCCAGAAGATTTGTAAACTCATTCCCCTTATCCTTCACAAGAAAGTAGGTGTCAATATATCCGTCCTCACG
Organism: uncultured Oscillospiraceae bacterium; assembly: GCA_964537125.1. Taxonomy (GTDB): domain Bacteria; phylum Bacillota; class Clostridia; order UMGS1883; family UMGS1883; genus CAZIBK01. The sequence continues at coordinate 16,176 of CAZIBK010000008.1, read as the reverse complement.
CTGCGCTCTGCCTATTAAGTCAATAACAGCGTCGGCAGTCTTTTCAAGCTCCCCATCCGGAGAAATCGTCAGCGAATAGCTCACCGCTTCCAGCCACTTTGAAACATCGCTGTCCTGAAATACGAAGCCGTGAAACTCTCCCTCCTCCTCGCCGGCAGCTATTTTGAAATTCTTTATCGCGTGGCTCGGCTCGGCGTCGGGTACAAGGTCATTTATCGCCTGCCACTGATACGGAATAATAATATTTTTCGCAATATCGGTATATTTCCCCCAGAATGAGTCGTTTACACGCACATTCTTCAGCGGCGCAAATTCATTTGTTTTTAATTTCATCTGTTCAACCTCCAAAATATGCTCATTTCAGTATATAGCATTTTTCGCCCGCTTGCAACTGTTTTTTCAAAAACGACATATGTCTTTTATGTATAAAATGATTGACTAAAATGATTGACAAAAGAATATATCCGTTATAAAATAGAGTGGCTGATACGGTTAAATTTCGGAGGTATCATATGGAACAAATAAAAACATTTGCTCACACTTTTGCGGTATCCGTCGTAACATTTTTCGGGTTTTCCGCGTCTGCGGCAAACTATGTGTATGTATTTCTCATATCAATGCTTCCCGTAGTGGAGCTGCGCGGAGCGATTCCCGTGGCGTTTGCCCTCGGGCTTGACCTTATTCCGAGCTACATAGTTTCCGTAGTGGGTAATCTCATACCGGTACCGTTTATACTTCTGCTCATCACACGCGTATGCGATTTGCTGAAAAAAACGAAGCTCCTTCGCCGCTTTCCCGAATGGATTGAGAAAAAAGTTTCCAAAAACGAAAAGAAGGTCACCAAATATAAAAACTTAGGTCTCTTCCTCTTCGTTGCCATACCGCTTCCCGGAACGGGCGCGTGGACAGGAGCTCTTGTGGCTTCATTTATAGGCTACAGGTTTAAGGACGCCTTTATTTCCATTCTTTTCGGCGTCCTCACCGCGGGGATAATAATGAGCGCGCTTTCCTTCGGTGTTATTGATTTTATAATAGGCTTATTCTGAGGAGGTATTTTATGAACAACAGAAAATTATTCACGTCCGAATCGGTGACGGAGGGGCATCCCGACAAGGTATGCGACATCATTGCCGACAGCGTGCTTGACGATATCCTTGCTCACGACCCCGGGGCGCGCGTCGCCTGCGAGGTGTGCGCCGCAACCGGTCTTGTTGTCGTATTCGGCGAAATCACCACAGAGCATTACTGCGATATCCGCTCGGTAGTGCGCAGCGCCATTAAGGAAATCGGCTATACCGATCCCGAAATGGGCTTCCAGTACGATTCGGTCGCCATCATGAACACGCTCAACGAGCAGTCGCCCGATATCGCCCTCGGCGTGGACAAGTCCCTTGAAGCAAAGCAAGGCGATTCGAGCGAATTTGATATAGGCGCGGGCGATCAGGGTATGATGTTCGGCTTCGCCACCAACGAAACCGAGGTCTATATGCCCATGCCCATCTATTATGCGCAGAAGCTGGCAAAGCGCCTGGCGGACGTCAGGAAGAACGGAACCTTAAAATATCTCCGTCCCGACGGCAAAACTCAGGTAACCGTCGAGTATGACGGCGACACGCCCGTCAGAATCGACACTGTCGTTGTTTCCACTCAGCACTCCGCTGATGTGACACTTGACACAATAAAGCGCGACGTTATAGAGCATGTCATAAAGCCCACTATCCCCGAAAGCCTTCTTGATGAAAACACACGGTTTTTTATCAACCCAACAGGGCGCTTTGTTATCGGCGGGCCCCACGGCGACAGCGGACTTACCGGACGTAAGATAATCGTTGACACCTACGGCGGCTACGCTCCTCACGGCGGCGGCAGCTTCTCGGGCAAGGATCCCACAAAGGTTGACCGCAGCGCAACATATATGTGCCGCTATATCGCAAAGAATATCGTCGCGGCGCATCTTGCCGACAAGTGCCTGATACAGCTTGCGTACGCCATAGGCGTGGCTCACCCTGTATCGGTTCGTATCGATACCTACGGCACCGGCAGGCTTTCCGATGACGAAATAGCTAAGATAGTTCAAAAGGAATTTGACCTTCGCCCCGCCGCAATTATCAAACGCCTTGACCTTCGCCGCCCGATTTATAGGCAAACCGCGGCATACGGTCACTTCGGAAGGGACGATATCTCGCTTCCGTGGGAACAGCTTGACGCGGTTGACGGCATTAAAAAATATCTTTAAACCAAAACGCCCCGATCGTCATATGATAGTATCGGGGTGAATTTGTATGGCGTGTATAATATCCTCTGTCATAATTGTTTTTGCCGTTATCGGGGCAATGATTTTCCTTGTCCTCAAGAGCGACCGCGTGTCCCTTGCGCCCGATGAGCTGGCAGAGCTTATAAAAAGCCGCGGCGTAAGCATAACGGTCAGAATTTCAGGTATGCACCGCTGCCGCATAAAGGAGAGAGCCAATTGGAGAGAGAATCCATCGAAGGAGAAATCCGTGAAATAGTATATTATAACGACGATAACTGCTATTGCGTTTTTGACCTCAATTACGGCGGAAGCGTCATTACCGCCGTCGGGTATATGCCCTATGCCTCCGCGGGGGAAAGCGTCCGCCTTTCCGGGGTATGGAGCAGCCACCCCGACTACGGCGAGCAGTTCAAGTTCGACGCCTTTGAGCGCACCGTGCCGCAGAAGGTCAGCGCCATAAGAACCTACCTTGCCTCGGGCATTATTCCCGGCATAAGGGATTCCACCGCGCGCAAAATGACCGAAACATTCGGCGATGAAACGCTTGAAGTAATAAAAAACGAGCCCGAGAAGCTCACTGTCATAAAGGGTATATCCCTGTCAAAGGCGATGAAAATAAACGAGGCGTTTCTCCTCCGTCAGGACGCCGCAAACACCGTCATGTATTTTCAGCAGTTCGGCGTCACTGCAAAAATGGCTGCCAAGATACATAAAAAATTCGGCTCTCTTTCAATAGATACGGTCAAATCAAATCCCTACGTCCTCTGCGATGAAATAAGCGGCATCGGCTTTAAAACAGCCGACCGCATAGCCTTTTCAATGGGCATAGAGCAAAACCATCCCGGAAGGATAAAAAGCGGCATACGCCACGCCCTCGGGGAAGCCGCGCAAAGCGGGCATACCTGTTACCCCAAGAATATGCTTATTCCCTACTGCTGCCGTCTGCTCGGCTGCGAAACTGTGGAGGTCGAAAGCGGCTTTGACTCGCTGTGTCTCTCCGGCAAAATTGTGTACGAGCCGAAAACGAATCTATGCTACCTTACCGCGCTCTATAACGAGGAGATCTCGGTCGCTTCAAGGCTGCTCGGTCTTGCCGAGGGGAAAAAGCCGAAGCTGACGTTTGACCCCGTCGCGGCCATCGATTCGGCGTCGGGCAATATAACCCTTTCCGAAAAGCAGCGCGACGCGGTATATGCCGCGCTGACAGAAAACATCATGGTCATAACGGGCGGTCCCGGCACGGGAAAAACCACTATAATAAACACCATCCTCAAAATTTATTTTGAGCTCGGACTAAAGGTCAGTCTGGCAGCGCCCACAGGCAAGGCCGCAAAGCGCCTGAGCGAGGCGTGCGGCGCAGAGGCGAAAACCCTTCACCGCCTTCTCAAGCTCGACATAATATCCGATACCGACGACTATACATATACCTCAGACAATACCGACCCGCTCGATTCCGATGTTGTCATAGTCGATGAGGTCAGCATGGTGGATTTAAGCCTTATGAGCGTGCTTTTGAAATCTCTCAAGCGAGGCGCGCGCCTCATTCTGGCAGGGGACTGCGACCAGCTTCCCTCAGTCGGCGCGGGCAATGTCTTAAGGGATATTATCGACTCAAAGCGCGTAACCGTTATCACATTAACGGAAATTTTCCGCCAGGCGGGCGAAAGCATGATAGTTACAAACGCCCACCGCATCAATTCGGGGCAGATGCCGATATGCAATAAAAAGGATAAGGACTTTTTCTTTATTCCCCGTTCATCATCTGATGCCGACGCCGCCATCGCCGACCTATGCTGCTCGCGGCTTCCGCGTACATACGGCTACGACCCCATGCGCCATATACAGGTTCTCTGCCCGTCAAAAAAGGGCGCCACAGGTTCCGTTGCGCTGAACTCTTTGCTTCAGCGTTATCTCAATCCCCCCGCAAACGGCAAAAGCGAGAAAAAGCACGGCGAAATTCTTTTCCGCACGGGCGATAAGGTCATGCAGGTAAAAAACAACTACAGCATCCCCTACGTCCGCCTCTCGGGAGGCGAGGAGGGCATGGGTATTTATAACGGCGACATCGGCGTTATAGAGGATATTGACAACAAAAAAAACACCATGACAATAGAATTTGACGACGAACGCCTTGTGAGTTACGATTTTGCATGGCTTGACGAGCTTGAGCTCGCCTATGCCCTGACGGTGCATAAAAGCCAGGGCTGCGAGTTCAAGGCTGTGGTTCTTTCGGTCTCTCCGGTTGCGCCCATGCTTACGGTGCGAAACCTTCTCTATACCGCCGTCACCCGCGCGCAGGAAATGGTAGTCATGGTCGGAAGCGAGGACACAGTCGCAAAAATGGTCATGAACAACCGCGAAACAAAGCGTTACAGCGGTCTTCTTGACAAGCTTACGGAGAATTGAAATGCTTGAAAAACTGCTTTCCGTCATCTATCCGCATAAATGTTCGTTTTGCGGAGCATTATTAGAGTATGACAACGATAAATTCATCTGCGGCAGATGCCTTTCCTCCCTTCCTTACTTAGAAAAGGGCGGATGCGCCAAATGCGGTCAGCCCTTGGGCGAATTTGCCCTTCCGGTCTGCGCCTCCTGCCGCAAATTTCATCACACCTTTTCCCATTCCTTTACGCCCCTCGCCTACACAGGCTCTGTGCGCAGAGCAATCCTCGGGATAAAATTCCATAACGCTCACTATATTACACGCTCTCTGGCATTTCTCATTGCGGATAGGATTCTTTCCGAGGATATGCCCCTCTTTGACTTCATTACATATGTTCCCCTCTCCCGTGAGCGTTATGCTGTGCGCCGTTTTGACCAATCGCGGCTTATCGCGTCCTTTCTTTCGGATATAATGCACATACCCGTAATTGACGCTCTTGAGCACCTCGACGGCGGTGCGCGCCAGTCCTCTCTCCCTCTGAATAAGCGCCGCGAAAACGCAAAAGCGTCGTTCCGCGCAAAAAGCATTTCCCTTTCGGGAACCGCGCTTTTAGTGGATGATATCTACACCACCGGCGCAACCATGGACGCCTGCACACGCCTTCTTCTCAAAATGGGCTGCGAAACGGTGTATATTGCGGCCGCCGCAATGACGCCGCTCCGATAAAAGCTTTTATTTCCAAATTTTTCATGATTAAAACGCTTTCTTCGGCACATAATATAAGCGTACTCTTCAGGTAAGCGCCTATTATTTTTAAAACGCCGATTGTAGGGGAAAGCTCTTCCGCCGCAGGCGTGAATTATACGGCGCTTCCACGGTACAAATCTTGAAAGGAGGCGCATAGCCGCCTTTCAGCAGGCTGCTATGCAGTATGAAAATGAAAGTAAGAGATATTTGTTCTTGTTCAACCGTAACCGTTTCTCCTCAGGACACCGTAGCACATGCGGCTAAAAAGATGGCCAATCATAACATCGGGGCCCTTCCCGTTGTCGATTATTCGGGTAAAATTCTCGGTATGATAACGGACAGGGATATCACTATCCGCGCCGTCGCCCACGGCAAGGATCCCGAGCGCTATACCGTTACCGACATCATGTCCGACCACATTTCATGCGTCTGCCTTGATGCCGATATCACAAACGCCGCAAAAATAATGTCTGAGGCAAAGGTAAGACGGCTTCCCGTTGTCGATGACGGCAAGGTAGTCGGTTTTCTTTCGCTTGGCGACATTGCCTCCATCGGCAAGTATGACATGGAAGCGGGTAAAACTCTTTGCGATGTTTCCTGTCACTGCTCCGAACACAAGGGCGGTAAAGAGGCAACGCAGACCGAAAAATCTTACAGCTGACAAATCTTACGGCTAACCGCGAAAAAGCTGCCGCAAAATGATTTTATATCATTTTGCGGCAGCTTTTTAATACCTCAAAAACCTATCGACCGCTTCGTTAAATTCCCCGCTGTTTTTATTTGCTGTAAAATGGTCGCCCTCTATAAAGACAAGCTCGGAATCGGGCAGACTCCGCGCAATAAGGCGCGTATGCTCCGCCCGTATCATATCCCTTGTTCCGGCAATTACGAGGGTTCTTACGTTTAAGGACGCAAGCTCCTTTTCGCTGATATTCGGTTCGTTCACCATCAGCGAAAAAAGCTCCTCTTTTTTCTTATCTCCGTTCTCAATCGCCGCGCGGTATTCCTCCTCTATCCATGCCTTGACGTCAGGCTCAATGCCGTCGGGATAAAGGTTTGCGCCGTTTAATATAAGTCTGTCCACCATATACGGGTATTTCAGCGCAAAAAGAAGCGCAATATTTCCCCCGTCGGAAAATCCGAGGATATTTGCCTTTTTTATGTTCATTTCGTCCGCAAAACACTTTAAATCCTCCGCAAACTGCGCCAAAGTAAAGGGCGCGCAGCCTCTCGGAGAACCGCCGTGTCCCCTGGTATCAACGGCAATTACGCGGAACTTATTTCCAAAGAAGTCTATTTGATTCACAAAATATTCGTGACTTTCACCGTTTCCGTGAAGGAGGATAAGCACATCTCCCTCGCCCTTTTCAACATAATTAAGCTTTATCATTTTCTTCCCTCCGCCATTATTTCAAAATGCGCGGCAAAAGGTCATGCCGCGCATAATAAATCAATTTTTCAGACTGTTGATGGGCGCCGGTATTCTGCCTCCCCGTGCGATAAATTCCGCACACGACTTTTCGTTTACGGGCATTACAGGGCACTCTCCCAAAAGACCGCCGAATTTGACACTGTCTCCTACCTTCTTCCCCTTCGCGGGGATAATGCGCACCGCAGTTGTCTTGTTGTTTATCATACCGATTGCCGCCTCGTCTGCGATAATGCCGGATATGGTATCCGCGCTCGTATCTCCCGGAACGGCTATCATATCAAGACCTACCGAGCATACGCAGGTCATTGCCTCAAGCTTTTCAATGGTAAGAGTGCCTGCCTCCGCTGCGTCTATCATGCCCGCGTCCTCGCTCACCGGTATGAACGCGCCCGACAGACCGCCCACATAGCTCGAAGCCATAACTCCGCCCTTCTTAACAGCATCGTTCAAAAGCGCCAGCGCCGCCGTGGTACCGTGCGTACCGCACTGTTCTATGCCCATTTCCTCAAGTATATGCGCCACACTGTCGCCCACCGCGGGAGTAGGCGCCAAGGAAAGGTCAACTATGCCGAAGGGAACGCCCAGTCTCTTTGACGCCTCTCCCGCCACAAGCTGTCCCATTCTCGTAATCTTAAAGGCTGTCTTTTTTATAGTTTCGGCAACAACGCCGAACGGCTCGCCCTTTACCTTTTCAAGGGCGCTCTTTACAACGCCGGGACCCGAAACGCCCACGTTTATCACACATTCGCCCTCTCCCGTGCCGTGGAAGGCTCCTGCCATAAACGGATTGTCCTCCACCGCGTTTGAAAATACGACGAGCTTTGCACATGCCATATCGGAAAGCTCCGCGGCTCTCTTTATTATGCGCCCCATCTGCGCCACGGCGTCCATGTTTATGCCTGCCCTGGTCGAGCCGATATTTACGGACGAGCACACAAGATTGGTTGCCGCCAGCGCCTCGGGGATAGACTCTACAAATTCATAATCGCTCTTTGTAAAGCCCTTTGCCACAAGCGCGCTGTAGCCTCCGATGAAGTTTACGCCCGTCGTCTCTGCCGCGCGGTCGAGAGCATTTGCAAATTCCGTATAATGACCGCACGGAGACGCCACATGCGATATAGGCGTTACCGATATACGCTTGTTTATAATCGGAATCCCGTACTCCTTTTCAATATCCTCGCCTACCCTTACAAGGTTTTCGGCGTATTTTGTTATCTTATCATAAACCTTATCCGCCGCCCTCTTGTAATCCTCACAGGCGCAGTCCAAAAGAGATATGCCCATTGTGATAGTTCTCACATCAAGATGCTCTGAATTTATCATGCTGAGCGTTTCCATTATTTCAAAAGGACTTAACATATCATTTCTTCCTTTCGATTATATTCTGTGCATGGAGTTAAAGAGATCCTCATGCTGTATGGACGCCTGTACGCCTATGCTCCTTCCCACCTCTTCAAGAGCGTCCTTGAGCACATCAAAGCCTATATCGCACTTTGCGGTGTCCACCATCGCGGTCATCACAAATATATCTCCCATGATAGTCTGAGAAATATCCACGATATTGACATTGTGCTCGTAGAGAAGATTGGATACCCTTGCTATAATACCTGTTTTATCCTTGCCGACTACGGTAATAATTGCTTTCATAATGACAGTCCTCTCTTTTTTATAACCTTTGCTTCATCGCCTCGTATATCATCAGCGCCGCCGCAACCGAAGCGTTGAGGGAATTAACGTCTCCGCGCATCGGGATTCTCACCAAAAAGTCGCATTTTTCGGCATTCAGGCGGCTTATCCCCTTGTCCTCTCCGCCTATTACCAACGCAACCGCGCCCTTGAAATCCGCTTCATAGATGCTTTTTTCTCCTCCCGCGTCGGCGCCCGTGACCCAGACGTTCTTTTCCTTCAGATAATCTATCGTATTGGCAATGTTGTTTACCCTTGCCACGGGAGTAAACAAAGCCGCGCCCGCCGACGCCTTTACGGCTGCCGCAGTCAGCGTCACGCCGTCATGCTTTGAAATTATAACACCGTGAGCGCCCGCGCAGTTTGCCGTTCTTATAACGGAGCCCAGATTATGCGGATCCTCAAGGCGGTCAAGTATGACTATAAACGGCGCTTCTCCTCTTTCCTCCGCTAAGGCAAGGATATCATCCACCGTCTTGTATTCGTATGGCGGTATTCGGGCTATAACGCCCTGATGCGCTCCGGTTTCGCTCATGGAATCGAGCTTCTGTCTGTCCGTCTCCACAACGGCAACACCCTTTTCCCTCGCAAGAGCAAGAAGCGGTATCATGCTGCCCTTGTTATCTCCCCGCTTTACATATATCTTGTCTATCTGCCTGCCGCTTTTCAGCGCGGCAATAACGGCATTTCTTCCTTCAATTGTGTCCTCTGCCACAAAATTCAACTCCTTTTAAGCCTAATATGCGCCAAAACGAGCGTTATCAGCGCGGCAGCGGCAGCATACAGAAGAGAAAGCATTATCCCCTCCGCGGCAAAAAGTCCCCCTACCGTGTTATTTGCCGCAATTGCAACTATAACAACGCACAGCACGAGCGAAAGCACAATATAAAAATCGTTTTTGTCCATTTTGCGGCGTATCTTTGCAAAATTCATGCTTGCCGCGTCAAATATTGCGTAAAATGCGAAGAACGAAAGCGCCGTCTTGAAGCTTACCGCGGCGGCGGCTATTGCAAAAATCGCGCCTATGCAGCCGTGCAGCGCCGCTCTCAACGCCGCGTTTCTTCCGCGCTCACGCATCCGTGTGTGTCCGAAAAGTCCCAGCGCCATAAGCGGCAAAAGAGTTATGAAAAGGTTTAACACAAGCATCTCCGAGGCATTAAACGGGAAAACGCTTTCCGTCACGGCAGCAAAAATCATAAGCAGAACCTCCGCAAGCCCTATCGCTACCGAAAGGCTTGACACTGCCGACATATTGCTTCTCATGGTGCGGCACATAACAATTATCCGCGCCACGCTTTCAAAGTTTGCTCTCCTGAGGGATACATCGTAATCGCCCTCATCCTCCTTCCCGAAGGACACGTTTGCGCACATCTTGACAGACTGCGCCGTCATCTGGTCGCCCGCAACCGCGGTAATGCCTCCGTTTTTGGAAAGCACGCTCACAAGACGCACTCTGTCTGCTCTCGACGCGTTTGCAAAAACCTTGTATTTGCCCGCCGCCTCAAGAAGCTCCCCGTCGCTCGCCTCGGCAAGGTCGCGGAAGGAAATGCAGTCCTTTTCGGATTTTGCAAGCCCCGCCTCTTTTGCGATTGCGGCAGCCGTTATTTCGTTATCGCCCGTCACCGCAATCGGGCGGACAAAATTGCGCTCCAGATTTTCAATCGATTCGCCCGCCTTCGGCGTCATGACCTCACGGTAGCCGAAAAGACCGCCGAATACCATATTTCCTATTTCATCCTCAATATCCTCCGGAAGATTGTCCAAATCCTTGTACGCAAGAGCTCTGACCTTAAGTCCGCGCTCCGCCATTGATGATGCAATCGTTTCCATACGGTGCATTGCCTCTCCGCTCATGCTCGCGATACCGTTTTCATCGGCAATGGAGGTGCAGAGCATGGGAATTGCTTCCACCGAGCCCTTTACTATAAGCCTGAAGCCCTGCCCTCTCTTATGTACAGACGCCATAAGATTTCTCGAATCGTCAAAGGGCTTGAACAGCACCTTTTCATTTTCTTCAAACAGCCTTTTAATGTCAACGCCCATGGCATATACGGCGTTTACGGCAGCCGCGTCAAGATCTCCGCCCTCCGCGCCCGTGTCGGTCACGGCGCTGTCGCTGCAAAGCGCCGCCATTATAACAGCATCATCGCTTGAAACTACCTTTTCCTCAAGCTTTAAGTCGCTGTCGGTCAGCATCTTACCCTTGTCAAAAAGAAGATAATCCACCGACCCTATGTCATACACAAAGTCCTTTTCCACGAACGCGACGCCCTTTTTTGAAAGCCTTGACGAGCAAGCCTTCATTGCCGCAATCCTAACGGTGCGAACCGCTGCCGGCAGCAGACAAAGCGCCGCCGTAAACGCCGCAAGGAGCGCGCCCTTCGCGTCTTTGGTTTTAAATCCCACTGCCGCAAGTATCAATACGGCGCAAATAAGCGCCGCCAAGGTCAAAAGCTTTTCTGTGGGAGTGTTTTCGGCAAAGCTGTCCTGCAAGGTCAGCTTTTGGGATCTGTTTTCCGTCATTTTCGCAAGCTCTGTTTCGCTTCCCGTCTGTACGACCGCCGCCTTGGCTCTGCCCTCCGCAATTTGCGTTCCGCAGTAGAGCATATTGAAGCACTCCGTTATCTCGCCCTCGGATTCCATCTTGTCGCTTCTTTTAAGAACGGGTACCGCATTGTGTCTGAAAATGGATTCATCCGCCTTCAGATTTTCGCATTCGAGTATCCGCAAATCGGCAGGCACGAAATCCCCTCTTTCAAGCAGGACAATATCTCCCTTTACAAGCAGCGTGGGATCGCTTTCCGTTTCCTTAGCGTCGCGGATAATCCGCACATTGTCGGCGCGCCTCTCATCGAAGCGAAGCGCCGCCTGCCTGTCCTCAAGGTCTTTTTTCAGACCGATTGTTACGTTTACAGCGGCAATAAGGAAGAACAGTATCCAAGCCGTTCTTCCGCCCTTGAAGTCAAATGCCAGTGTAAATACGCCCATCAAAAAGAAGGCAACCGTATAAAGATTCTTCAGCTGCGCCATTACAAGAGACGCAGCCTTAGGCGCATATGTCTTTTCGGGCATATTGCGCCCGTTGTCTATAAGCCTGTCGTGGGCGGTGAAGGACGAAATGCCCTCCGCCGCGCTCGTTCCAAGCTCTATTTCGGTTTCCCTTTCGGTCATTGTAGAATAGTTCAAAGCCGTTCACCCCTAACAGAATTATTCGCCAAGGTGGAATTTATCGTGAATCGCCCTCACTGCCTTTTCCGCATATTCCTTTTCTATAAGCACGCTTATTTTGATATCCGATGTAGATATCATCTGAATGTTTATTCCCGCGTTGTAAAGCGCTTCAAACATAGTTGCCGCAACTCCGGCGTTAGAGGTCATGCCCGCGCCTACGATGGACACCTTTGACACATTGTCGTAATGTATTATGTCTGTGGCGCCGATAATCGCGTTGTTTTCCTCCAGCACCTTAAGCGCGCTGTCAAGACTGTCCGCGTCAACGGTGAAGCTTATATCCTTCTTGCCGTCATGACCGATGGACTGAAGGATAACATCCACGCTTATCTTGTTCTTTGCAAGAAGGCTGAACACCTGAAATGCCTTTCCCGGCGTATCCTCCACGTCGCAAAGCGAAATTCTCGCCACATTATTATCACGCGTTACGCCGCGCACCAACATCTTTTCCATATTCGCATCCTCCTTAACTATCGTTCCCGGCACTCTTTCGAGACTTGAAAGCACCTCAAGATTCACATTAAATTTCTTTGCCAGCTCAACGCTTCTGTTATGTAAAACATTCGCGCCGAGGCTTGCAAGTTCAAGCATTTCATCATAGCTTACCGTATCAAGCTTTTTCGCGTCCTTCACTATTCTCGGATCGGCAGTGAACACGCCCGTTACATCGGTATATATCTGGCAAAGGTCGGCGCCGAGAGCCGCCGCTATAGCAACCGCGCTCGTATCGCTTCCGCCGCGCCCGAGAGTGGTTATATCGTCATACTTGTTGATGCCCTGGAAGCCCGCGACAATTACGATTTTCCTCTGGTCAAGCTCATGATGTATTCTGTCTCCGATCACACGGTGTATTCTCGCTTTTGAATAGTTGCTGTCGGTTCTCATGCCTGCCTGCCATCCCGTCAAGGATATCGCCGGTCTTCCCAGCTTTTGTATAGCCATCGCCAGAAGCGACATGGAAATCTGCTCTCCCGCGGAGAGTATAACATCCATCTCCCTCTTACATGCACGCTCGTCAATTTCCTTTGCCTTTTCGATAAGGTCATCGGTAGTATCGCCCTGAGCCGAAACGACTACAACAACGTCGTTTCCCTTGTCATAAGTATCGATAACTCGGGAGGCAACGTTAAATATTCTCTCCGCGTCGGCAACCGACGTGCCTCCGAACTTCTGAACTATAAGCATAATAATCCTCCATTCCGCCGCCCTGCGGCGGCACAAATCATAACGTAAAAAGAAGCAAGCAGATTATACATCCAAGGAGCGCCGGCGTAAGCATTACTTCAATTTTTCACGTTATCATTCCTTTACTTCATATACTCTTATTTTAGAGATAACGCCCTTCAGGCGCTCTTCTTTTTCCAAAAATTCATCCTCGCGGATATTTTCCGTAATAAACGCTCCGGGGAAGCCCTCAATAAATCTGACCCTCCCGAAAACGGACTCTATCTCTTCATTTGAGCTTCCGCTTCTTACAAAAAAGCTGCTCGAGATTTCATTCGGAGCCGCAAACGCGTCTTCTCTTTCGTCCTCCCACGAGAAATGCGGGTCGAATCCGCCGCATCTTGCGGCGTACATCATATCGGAAACAACGGCGCTTGCCGTCGCTTTCTTCCCCGCACCGCGGCCGTACATCATCACGTTTCCGACCATATTCCCTGTAATCATAATCGCGTTGAACACATCCTCAACATGGGACAGCGGGCTTTCATAGGGTACAAGCATCGGGCAGACGCGGACAAACACTTTATCGTCATAAATATAGCTTGAACCGATAAGCTTTATCGCAAATCCCGCAGCTTCCGCGCATTTAACATCCTCGCCCGTTATATCGGTTATTCCCTCAACGGGTACCTTGTCGTCGTCTATCTCGCTGCCGAAGGCAAGAGCGGTCAATATCGATATCTTTCTTAAGGTGTCGTATCCCTCAACATCTGCCGCGGGATTCTTCTCGGCATAGCCCAATTCCTGCGCCTCTTTAAGCGCCGTATCGAAGGACTGACCGTCTTTAAACATCTTTGTGAGAATGTAATTCGTCGTTCCGTTCATTATGCCGTGTACGCTCTTTATCCTGTTTGCCGCAAGACAATTCACAAACGGCTCTATAACAGGTATTCCTCCGCCCACCGCCGCTTCAAACATATACGCGGCGTTATGCTCCTTCGCAATCTTAAAAAGCTCCGTCCCTTTTTTGGAAACAAGCTCCTTATTGCTGGTCGCAACGCTCTTTCCCGCCGAAAGCATCATCTTGGTGTATTCGTAGGCAAAGGTCACTCCGCCCATGGTTTCCGCCACTATCGAAACCTCGTCATCATTTGCAATAACCGAGGCGTCCTTCACAAAAAGCTCCCTTTCGGGATGCTCCGGAAAATCTCTGATATCCAGAATATACTTGATATCAAGCTCTTCGCCGAGGTTTTTTGCAATAAAAGCGGAATTTTCGCGTACCGTTTCATATACGCCGCTTCCCACTACGCCGTAACCCATTATGGCAATTTTTATCATCGGTGCTCCTCCTTATTGTTTCGCGAGAATTTTTACGCTTCTCACACCCGATATTTTATTCAGCTCTGTAATAAGCTTATCAACGCTGACCTTCATCATGTCAGTTTTGATTGTAATGTGAACGCTCGCCACACCGTCCATAGGAACGCTTTGATTTATTGTCAGAACAGAACAATTTACAGAAGATATTATCCGCAGAATTTCCGAAAGAATGCCCTTCAAGTCAACAACAACTGCCATTATGGTAAGGACGCCCTGCATTTGATTGAAATCAAATACATGGTCCTTATATTTATAATATGCGCTTCTGCTTATATTGGTCTGCTCCACGGCTTCGTTTACCGTTTTCGCTTCTCCCGATTCTATGAGCCGCTTCGCCAAAAGCACCCTTGCAAAAATATCGGGCAGGACCTTAGAGTCAACAAGAATAAGCTCTCCCGTATTGTCCATCATGTCCACCTCACAAATACATTTGTCCTTTGAACTTTTTCTATATTACTCCCTAAAATCGTTTTTGTCAACACAAATCGGTGCTAAACATCCTTTTTCCGCTAAAAATACTCCGTTTTTTCACAAAACCTCCGTTTAAAAGCATAATCGAAATATTATTTTCCTTGAAATACCGTTCGCTCCGTGTTAAAATAAAATCAATAATAACTGAGCTTCGGAGGTCTCTTATGGAAAAGAAATTAGTTGTCACCGGCATGGGCGCGGTAACGCCTCTCGGCACCGGTGTGGAAAAATATTGGTCTAACCTTATTTCGGGGAAATGCGCCATAGATTTTATTACGAAAATCGATACGTCCTCGCTCCCGATCAAAATTGCGGGCGAGGTAAGGGATTTCGACCCTTCGCAGAGGCTGTCCAAAAAGCTTTGCCGCGAGGCGGATGTTTTTATGCAATACGGCATAGCGGCGGCGTTTGAGGCGATTGAAATGAGCGGTCTTGATACTGACAGCGACCGCGTGGGAATAACAATGGGAACCGCCATGGACGGTCTTGCAACCGTCGCCGAAACGCAGGATTCTATCTCGCGCGGCTTAACTCAAAAGGTCAGCTCAAGGTTTATCCCGAAGATACTCGGCAACGTTGCCGCTTCCCTTGTTTCCATAGAAAAGGGCATAAAAGGTCCCTCAATGACTGTAAATACCGCCTGCTCATCAGGCACCGATTCTCTTATTCTTGCGGCAATGTTCCTTCTTTCGGGCGATGCCGACGCAGTTGTTTCAATGGGTGCCGAGAGCATTATCTCTCCCCTTGCGATAGCCGGTCTTTCCGCGGCTCAGGCTCTCTGCCGTGAAAACGAGGATCCCAAGAGGGCTTGCCGTCCGTTTGACGCCGACAGAAGCGGATTTATAATGGGCGAGGGCGGCGGAGCCGTAATTCTCGAAACAGAGGAACACGCGAAAAAGCGCGGTGCGAGGATATACGCCGAGCTTGTGGGCTTTGCCAACAATACCGACGCGCATCACGTCACCGCTCCCGAGCCTGAAGGCGTCGGCGCCGCCTCATGCATGGAGCTTGCCCTAAAGCGCGCGGGAATCGACAAGACACAAATAGGCTATATCAATGCCCACGGCACCTCCACCAAACTCGGCGACGCGGCGGAGACAAAGGCAATAAGGCGGGTTTTCGGCCCTCATGCCGACTCTCTTCTTGTAAGCTCCACCAAGAGCGCCACAGGTCACCTGATGGGCGCAGGCGGTCTTACGGAATCTATTGCCTGCATACTCGCAATAAATAATTCCATAGTTCCTCCCACCATAAATTATCATACACCCGACCCCGAATGTGATTTAAACTATGTCCCCAACAAGGCTGTTGAGCGCAGCGTTACCGCCGCCATGAACAACGCCTTCGGCTTCGGCGGTCAGAACTCCACCGTCATATTCAAAAAATACGAATAACGAAAAAATGCCCGACTTCTGTCGGGCATTA
>CAZIBK010000007.1:0-23304 GCA_964537125.1 uncultured Oscillospiraceae bacterium | reverse complement strand
ATTGGATTAAGTCAAAAACTTCTTTGAAAGACCTGAGAATGTCAATTAAGCAATATCTGGCCTCGTTGAGAATTTCATCAAAACAATTTTTAAACCAACTAAATACTGCTTTAGAATTGAGAAAAGAAGATTTTGATTCAAGATGGACAGCGGATTGATGTCCGGCTGCGGCAACACAATGACAACAGAAAATCAGATGGTCCAAACCACTTGGATAATAAAAAACAATCCAAATAATCTGAGTTAAATTCCATAAACAAAACCGTTTAGAAAACTTCCGACAGGAGCGAGTGGGAATAAAATTCAAAAAAATCCTCAAAATGCCTTGATTTTCGCACATGGTGTGTTATAGTCTATGTGCAGATATCCCTCTTCTAAGGTAGCGGGGTACACGAGCTTGCGGCTAAAGCGGTAATGAAACGGTTCAATCTGATTGCCGATAAGAACCTGTTTGTCCGGCGATCGACGGCAAGGCGGATATAAGTAAGCAGGAGGGTATAAAACATGAAAATAGCGACTTGGAATGTTGAACGGCTGAGGCATAAGAAGGATTTAGATAAAATTACACTTGAAATTAAGCGGGTCAATGCAGATATTCTTGTTCTGACGGAAACAGACGAGCGACTAAAGCCTGATTACAAATATTGTTTTCGGACGCCTCCGCTCTGCGAGACAGATTCAGCGGCATACAGACCCGGCGAAAACCGTATATCCATCCACACAAATTACGAATGTCTGCAAGTACACGAGACATATGACCGCTACACCGCCCTGTGTATTGAGCTGAAAGCAGAAAATTATCCCTTAATCGTATACGGAACGATTCTTGGAGTTTACGGGAACCGTAATCCGGAGTTCAAAAGCAGTCTGACAAAGCAATGCGCCGATTTTAAAAGACTTGCAAAAACGGGAAAGTCCGTCTGTGTCTGCGGCGACTATAACCTTTCCTTTGCGGATAACTATTATTTCACGCATGAGGGCAGAAACACTTTGCTTGCAGCTTTTAAAGACAGCAGCATACAGCTGTTGACCTCATCTGTGCCGGAATGCATTGACCATATCGCAATTTCCGATAGCTTTCCGCAGGGCAAATTTCCTCGGGCAGAGGTGTGGAATAAAGACAAAAAACTGTCAGACCACAAAGGGATTGCGGTAACGATTTAAAACGATATTTTATCCTAAGCAAAAAGAGCATATCGCGCTGCGGGGGAGCAGGCGATATGCTCTTTTGTTAGGCTCAGTTTAAAACGATTACCTCATATGCGTAGGTCTGAGGAGGGATGCTTAAGGTCATGGCGTCAGAGTTATGAACCTTTATATTCATACCGGCTTCAAGCGCGTCGAGGCGGTAAAGCATTTTGTTCTTTTCGTGATGAATATCGGTTTCATCGTTGACGATAAATTTTATCTCTCCGTATACTTCGTTTTCGGCGAGGATATAATTATCGCCGACCTCTGTTATTGTCGCGTATGTGTATATAACAGGCTCTGTCTGCTTATCCTGTACTCCTCCGGCGTACAGTTCGTTGAAAAATTCCTCGGGCGCATATGCCGTGTCGCGGTAGAGAATGATCGTATCGCCAATCTTTTCCGTCAAGGTAAAATCGCCCTTAGATATGGTGACGCTTAAGGAATCCTGATCCCATGTTACGGTATAGCCTTCGCGCTCCAAGGTTGCTCTTACGGGAAGGAGCGCGCTGCTGCTCTCTGCCAGTGCCGATGCCGAAAACAGCGCCGCGGCGCAAAGTGTGAGAAGTGTTGTTTTGAGAAATTTGTTTAAAAATTTGTTCATAGGTTACATCCTTTCTTACTTAAAGATATGTATTGTATCTTGTGCTTGCCGCGGTCCGGATGTGGAGGAGGGACCGGACCGAAGACAAACAGCACGGGAAATACAGCGGTGAAAGCATGCCGTAAGGCCTCGCTGCGTCATCTTTCCCAAACAGTAAGGGGCTTTCGTTCACCTTACATATATAATACCTTTCAGAAGCCCGAAAGGTTGCATTAAAATAAAATTTTTTTCACAGGTTTTCGTGCATATATTTGCAGATGGCGGAAAGCTCGTCCTTAGCCTCCTTTATATACTCGGTAAGCTGAGCATTGGGCATATTCTGCTCTATGGCGGAGCGTATTACTGCAAGGGCGTTGTAGCAGGCCGGAACGTAAAAATCACGCCCGGCGGCATCGTCCTCAATGTCGTACTTTATTTCAAGAGCCCGCTTTTCATCCTCAAGCATACGGATAGCCGCGGGAGAATCCATCGCAAGCGCGATAAGTATTTTCCCAAGTTCGTCAATATGTTTTTCAAGTAAATCTATATAGCGCATTTTATATTTCTCCTATTCGTATTATTGTTCGTATTTCTTTTTCTTCCGTATGTCTTCCCCGAAAAATTGCAGCGTTTCAAAATTGCCTATAAGACGCGACACTATCCTTTCGGAATAGCTGTTGACTATTTCCCGGAGGGAGAGGTTTGTGGAAAAAATCATTTTCTTGCCTGAAAGAAGGCGCATATTCATTACCCTGAAAAGCTCCGACGCGGTGAACTGCGTTATAAATTCGGCGCCCAAATCATCTAAAATGAGAAGCTCCGCATCAAGGGCTTTATCGGCAATATATGCGCTGCGGTCGTCCTTTCTGCCGAAATGGATATTTTCAAGCATCGGGAAAAAGGAATTTGCGCTTATATACAAAACATCGCGCCCCTCGGCAATGAGGTATGAAGCGACGGCGGAGGAGAGAAAGGTCTTCCCCAGTCCGCTGGGACCGTAGAACAAAAGATTCTTTTCCGTGTAGTCAAAATTTTTCGCAAAGTTGTATGTAATTTCAAAAATATTTCTTGCGTTGTCCTTCGCGCCTATGCCGACGCTGTTTAATACATTGTTGTCATAATATGAAAGCTCGAAGCGATCAAAGGTTTGCCCCGCCATATGCTTTGTAAGGTTTGCGTCAAGCAGCGCCTTATCGGTCAGCTCGCGGCGCAGACATGAGCAGAGCTTGCCTTCCTCGTCATAGCCCGTATCGGAGCATTTTTTGCAGACAAAGGGAGGGTTGAGATAATCGGCGCTGTAGCCGTTTGAGGTGAGAAGCTCTTTGATTTCTTCGTTAAGAGAGCGGTTTTCGCTCATGATACGGCTCACCGCTTCGTCGGGTGTGAGAGCGGAATCCGCCACAGAGGAGAGGAGCTTCATCCCCGTGCCGGAGAGACTGCGCTCAATCTCAGCTATTTTCGGTATCTTTGCATAGATTTCACTGCGGCGCGCCGAAAGCAGCGCCTCGCGATCCTCGCGGCGCTTTTCGATTACGTCCATTGCGTTTCGGTAAAGCATTGATATCACTCCTTAGGCTTCATTCTGCGTTCAAATTCCATCCGCTCAATGTCGTCAAAGTCATAATTTGACGCGGGTTTTCCCGCGGACAGCTTAGAACCCTTTCGGCTGCTTTCGGCATCGCGGAGGGCGCTAATGGTCTTTATGCCGTCCTTTGCCCAGGATTGGAGAATCTTATTCATATATTGAAACGAGAGCTTGCCTGTGTTAAGGGTTGTCCTTGCATAGGCTTCCTTAAGCATTGCCTCGCTCATGCCCAAGTCTACGGTCCAGTTTGAAATATATTCCGCTTCGCGGTCGGAGAAGGCGCGCCCCAGACCGAACATCTGAGCGCATTTTTTAAGCATTGTGCGTTCGCGCTCCTTTTTCTTTATGACCTTTTCGGCGGCGCGGACGGTGGTTATGCCGTCGTTATACCAGCTCTCGGCAACGGATTCCATATATTTAATGTTCTTCGTCCGCTCATCGGCGGCGCAGTATTCAAGCAGCATCAGCAAAACCTCGTTGGAGAAGGAGTACCATTCAATGAAGGAGTAAAGGGCTTTTATTTCGCTCTGAGTAAGGGGCTTGCCCCATATGAGCTGCGCCATTTTAAAAGTGTCGGAAAGAGCCTTGTCTCCCTCAACGCGGCGCGTTATTTCGTCCATGGGGATATCGCGCTTTGGCGAGGCTTCGGCATCAGGCTTCGCGGACGGAGCCTTTGCCGCCTTGGGAGCATCGCTTCTTTGGGGAATCTCGCGGTGCTCGGAGGAGAGAAATGTCACAGCGCCGTCCTCGCCGATGGATATAAGCCCTGCCTTCATCCAGTATTTCCACGCCTTTATAACATCAGATTCAAGGATGTCCAAAGCTTCGGCAATGGAACGGTTGTCGGACGGCTTGTTTGAATAGCACAGACCTAAAGCGTATATGTACACCATCACATGGGTGGGGTTCGCCTGCGGCATATATTTATTTATAAAGTTTATTTCAAGCGGAACGATTGGGTTCGCAATCTCAATTTTTGCCATGACTTCCTCCGATAAAGTAAATCAAGATATATAATAATATTATAACATAAATTCATAATAAAACAATTAAAATGTGTGTGCCGAATGAAAAATTTTGCCGTTCAGATACGACAAAAGGGGCGATTCCGGCTCAAAGGCGATTTTATATGAAATAAGCGCCTGACCGCCGCCGGAGGAAGCGCCGTACTTTTTGTCCCCGATAATAGGGCAGCCCAAATACGCCATGACCGCTCTTATCTGATGGCTCCTGCCTGTCAGAAGCTCAACCTCGCACTTTGCGCCGTTTTCCGTTTCGCCTATCACGCGGTAGCGGGTGACGGTTTCCTTGCCCGTTTGCGAAGCCTTTGACTTATTTGCGGCGGAGTCCTTCTCGAGAGTAAGAGTGACGGTGTCCTCCGCTTTTGGCGGAAAACCCTCCGTAAGGCAGAGATAATACTTTTTCACGCGGCGCGCGCGTATTTCCTCGTTCATGGCTCTGAGAGCCGCCGCGTTTTTCGCGCCGATTACAAGACCGCAGGTGTTTGTGTCGATGCGGTTGCAAAGCGCGGGGGAAAAGCTCCGCTCCTTTTCGGGATCGTATTCTTTCCTATTATATAAATATGTTTTAAAAATGTCGCACAAAGCCGCCTTGCCGCTCGAATCGCTCTGGCAGGGAACGCCGCGGTCTTTGTCGATAACGGCAATATTTTCGTCCTCGTATATTATCGAAATGCAGCCGTCGACGGGAGAAAAGCGCTTTTCGGCGAAGCAGTCGTCGGGCAGGTATATCGTAAGCTCGCCGCCCTCGGGAAGGACGGTGTTTGCTTTTATCCAATTGCCGTCAAGCTTTATGTCCTTTTTGCGGAACGCCTTGTACATGAGTGAGGCGGGAAGGCGCGGAAAGGCTTTTGTTATGAATTTGTCGGCGCGCTGACCGGAATCATTCCTGTTTATTTTCAATTTTTTCATTACGAAAAACACCTCGCTTATTCAGATTATAATCCGTCAGGCTCCATCCGTCAAGGAAAATTGTACAATATGCCCTGTAAAAAGGGGTAAAAATTGCCCTCTTATGGACAAAGTGCCGAAATTGCAAATAAATAAAACTTTTTTATAAACCTTCTTGACAAATTTTCTTTCGGAATGTATAATAAATGAGCTGTGACAAGCAGACGATGAAGCGGGAGGTTGCCGCCCTATGAGGCGGGTTTTTCCGTGGAGAATGTCCGGCTCGCGAAGCCGGGCGTAAGTCACTGTACAACATGATAACATGCGCAGAAGACAGAGGCAAATACACCCCCTCTGTGCGCAAACATGTGTACCCGGGACTTAATCCTGGGTTTTATTATCGCCGGAAATAGAACGCCCGGCACGGTGTACAGTTGTCGTTAGTCACAAATATCATTTATTTTTGTAGGAGGCTATGACTATGGCAGCACAACAGAAAATCAGAATCAGGGTAAAGGGTTACGACCACGTTCTTCTTGACCAGTCCGCAGAAAAAATTGTGGAAACAGCCAAGAGAACAGGCTCAAAGGTTTCAGGTCCCATCCCGCTCCCCACTGAGAAGGAAATCGTAACAATCCTTAGAGCCGTTCATAAGTATAAGGACAGCCGCGAGCAGTTTGAACAGAGAACGCACAAGAGATTGATCGATATTTCAAACCCCACCCCTAAGACGATGGAAGCTCTCGGCAGACTTGAGGTTCCCGCAGGCGTAAGCATCGAGATCAAGTTAATCGACAAGAATTCCAGAGGCTAAGGTCAATGTTGGCAATGCCAACCAATAACCATTAAGGAGGAAACATTATGCAAAAGGCAATCATCGGCAAAAAGCTCGGAATGACTCAGGTTTTCACACCTGAAGGCAAGATGATCCCCGTAACTGTAATCGAAGCGGGTCCTTGCACCGTAGTTCAAAAGAAGAGCCTTGAAAAGGACGGATACGAAGCCCTTCAGCTCGGATTCGGAGAAGCTTCTCCGAAGAAGGTTTCCAAGCCCCTTCAGGGTCACTTCAACAAGGCAGGCGTTCCTTTTAAGAAGGTTCTTAAGGAATTCCGCCTCGAAGACTGCTCCGCAAACGTAGGCGACGAAATAAAAGCCGACGTTTTCGCAGAGGGCGACAAGGTAGACGTAACGGGCACAAGCAAAGGTAAGGGCTATGCGGGCGTTATCAAGCGTCACGGCGCGCACCGCCTTAAGGAAACACACGGTACAGGTCCCGTTCACCGTCATCCCGGTTCAATGGGCGCTTGCTCAACCCCTTCGAGAGTTATGAAGGGCAAGAAGCTCCCCGGCCACATGGGCGCAAAGAAGTCTACGGTGCTTAATCTTGACGTTGTCAAGGTTGACGCCGAAAGAAACATTATCCTTGTAAAGGGCGCGGTTCCCGGCCCCAAGGGCGCTGTAGTGACAGTGAGAAATACAGTTAAGTGAGATTTTTAACGGAAGGAGATGCAAGTTATGCCTAACGCAGTTTTATATAATATACAGGGCGAAAAGCTCGGCGAGGTTGAGCTTCCGGCAGCCGTTTTCGGCGCTGAGGTCAACAAGAGCGTGCTTCACGACTCTGTTGTAAATTATCTGGCTAACCAGAGACAGGGTACGCAGTCCACAAAGACCCGTACCGAGGTTAAGGGCGGCGGCAAGAAGCCTTTCAGACAGAAGGGCACGGGCCGCGCAAGACAGGGATCCACACGCGCACCCCAGTGGACAAAGGGCGGCGTAGCGCTCGGTCCCAAGCCCAGAGATTATTCCTATAATCTTAATAAGAAGGTAAAGAGGCTTGCCTTGGTAAGCGCGCTCAGCGCAAAGGCGGCCGAAGGCGAGGTAGCGGTTGTGGACGCTCTTGAGCTTTCGGAGGTTAAGACAAAGAGCATCGCGGCGCTTCTCAACGCCGTAGGAGCAAAGAAGGCGCTCGTTCTCACAAACGAGAAGAACGATAACGTCTATCTCAGCACAAGAAACATTAAGGGCGC
Source organism: uncultured Oscillospiraceae bacterium (assembly GCA_964537125.1). Classification (GTDB taxonomy): domain Bacteria; phylum Bacillota; class Clostridia; order UMGS1883; family UMGS1883; genus CAZIBK01. The sequence continues at coordinate 16,008 of CAZIBK010000007.1, read as the reverse complement.
AAAGGCTTCCTTCGTGGGAATGCTCAACGTGTACGACATCCTTAACAGCGACATCCTCGTTGCGGGCAAGGATGCTGTGGAAAAACTCGGGGAGGTGTATGCATAATGACAGCTTACGAAATCATTAAGAGACCTATCGTTACGGAGCAGTCCATGGATCAGATGGCTGACAGAAAGTACACATTCGAGGTTGACCCTTCAGCCAATAAGATTGAAATCAAGAAGGCTGTTGAAGAAATTTTCGGCGTAACGGTTGAAAAAGTGACAACCATCAATATGGACGGCAAGGTAAAGCGAATGGGCGCTAACGTCGGACGCCGCGCAGCATGGAAAAAGGCTGTCGTAAAGCTTACCGAAAAGAGCAAGACCATCGAATTCTTTGACGGTCTGATGTAATTGTGAAGGAGTGAAGATAATGCCTATCAAAAAATATAAGCCTACTTCTCCTGCCCGCAGACAGATGACTGTCTCCACATTTGAGGAGATAACAAAGAAAACCCCGGAGCGTTCTCTCGTTGTATCGCTTAAGTCGAGCGGCGGCAGAAACTCATACGGAAGAATCACCGTTCGTCATCGCGGCGGCGGCGCAAAGAGAAAATACAGAATAATCGATTTCAAGCGCAACAAGATAGACGTACCGGCAGAGGTTATCGCTATCGAGTACGATCCCAACAGAAGCGCAAACATCGCCCTCGTTCAGTACGAGGACGGCGAGAAGAGATATATAATCGCCCCTGTGGGTCTTTCCGTAGGCGATAAGATTATATCCTCCGCAACAGCTGATATCCGTCCCGGAAACGCGCTTCCTCTCGAAGCTATTCCGATAGGTACGATAATCCACAATATTGAGCTTGCTCCCGGCAAGGGCGGACAGCTTGTACGCGCAGCCGGCAACAGTGCTCAGCTCATGGCTAAGGAAAACGGCTACGCTCAGGTAAGGCTCCCCTCCGGCGAGGTTAGAATGATAGCTCTTAATTGCCTTGCAACAATCGGTCAGGTCGGAAATATCGATCACGAGAACATTTCTATCGGCTCCGCCGGCAGAAAGAGACATATGGGTTGGAGACCCACTGTCCGCGGCGTTGTTATGAACCCCAACGACCATCCGCACGGCGGCGGCGAAGGCAAGAGCCCTGTAGGTATGCCTTCTCCCGTTACTCCTTGGGGTAAGCCCGCTCTCGGTTATAAGACCCGTAAGACAAAGAAGAAGAGCGAAAAGTTTATCGTAAAGCATCGTAATGCGAAGTAAGGAGGATAAATAATGAGCAGATCTGTTAAGAAGGGACCCTTTGTGGAACCCAAGCTTTTGGCGCGAGTTCAGGCAATGAATGAAGCGGGCGAGAAGAGAGTATTGAAGACTTGGTCGCGCAGCTCCACGATTTTCCCTGATTTCGTAGGTCATACAATCGCTGTTTACGACGGAAGAAAGCATGTTCCGGTATATGTAACCGAGGACATGGTCGGTCATAAATTGGGCGAATTTGCTCCTACAAGAACATTCAGAGGTCATGTAGGCGCAAAATCAAAGTAAGATATAAGGAGGACAAGACAGATGGAGGCTAAGAAAGAAGCCAGGGCGGTTCTTAAGTACGCAAGAATCTCGCCGAGAAAAGTCAACATTGTAAACGACCTTATCAGAAACAAGCCCGTCGGAGTTGCGCTCGGTATTCTCAATAATACACCTAAGGCTGCTTCCGCTTTACTCATCAAGCTTTTGAACAGCGCGGTGGCAAACGCGGAGCACAACTACCTGATGGATACAGATAAACTTTATGTTGCTGAAGCATATGCAAACGCAGGTCCCACTCTTAAGAGAGTTCAGCCCAGAGCGCAGGGCAGAGCGTTCCGCATTTTGAAGAGAACCAGTCACATTACAATCGTTGTAAAAGAAAAAGAGTAAGGAGGCACTCGTATGGGTCAGAAAGTAAATCCCCATGGTCTCAGAGTAGGCATCATCAAGGACTGGGATTCAAGATGGTACGCTGAGGATCATGAATTCGGAGACAATCTTGTTGAAGACTATAAGATAAGAAGTTATGTAAAGAAAAAGCTCTACACCGCAGGCGTGCCTAAGATTGAGATAGAAAAGACCGCAAATGCCATCAAGCTTTACATTCATACGGCAAAGCCCGGCATAGTTATAGGCAAGAAGGGCGAGGACATCGAAAGGCTTAAGGCTGAGATTTCCAAGCTTACGGGCAAGAGCGTTTCTATCGGCATTGTAGAGGTTAAGCAAGCCAACCTTTCAGCTCAGCTCGTTGCGGAAAACATTGCGGCTCAGCTTGAGAAGAGAGTTTCCTTCAGACGTGCAATGAAGGGCGCTATGAGCTATGCCATGAAGGCGGGCGCAAAGGGCATAAAGACCGCTTGCAGCGGCCGTCTCGGCGGCGCCGAAATCGCAAGAAAGGAATCCTACCACGAAGGCACGATTCCGCTTCAGACGCTCAGAGCCGATATAGACTACGGCTTTGCCGAAGCCAACACAACGTACGGCAAGATCGGATGCAAGGTATGGATATACAAGGGTGAAGTTCTCAACGCTACAAAGAGAGAAGAAAAGGTTCCCGAAAGGAAAGGGGGACGCAAATAATGTTAATGCCGAAGAGAGTTAAGCACAGAAAGCAGTTCAGAGGCAGATTGACAGGTACCGCACAGCGCGGCAACAAGGTTACGAACGGTGATTACGGTCTCGTTTCCCTTGAACCCGCTTGGATAACAAGCAATCAGATAGAAGCTGCCCGTATCGCTATGACTCGTTATATCAAGAGAGGCGGTCAGGTTTGGATAAAGATATTCCCCGACAAGCCCATCACGGAAAAGCCCGCCGAAACACGAATGGGCTCAGGTAAAGGCTCGCCCGAATATTGGGTAGCGGTAGTAAAGCCCGGCAGAGTAATGTTTGAAATCGGCGGCGTATCGGAAGAAATAGCAAAAGAGGCGCTTCGTCTCGCTATGCATAAGCTCCCCGTAAAGTGTAAGATTGCTTCACGCGCGGAACAGGAAACGGAGGGTGACAACGAATGAAGGTAAATGAAGTACGCGATTTAACTACCGAGGAATTGGAAGCAAAGCTCCTTGACCTTAAAAAGGAACTGTTCAATTTGAGATTTCGTAACGCCACAAACCAGCTCGATAATCCGCTTGAGATTGCCAACATCAAGAAGAGCATCGCAAGGGTGAAGACGGTTATCCGCGAGAGAGAACTTGAAGAGACTGTTTGATGAGCGAAAGGAGGAACTTAATAATGGCTGAAAGAAATTATCGTAAAACAAGAATCGGTAAGGTTGTAAGCGACAAGATGGATAAGACTATCGTAGTTGCTATCGAAGACAGTGTAAAGCATCCTCTTTACGGTAAGGTTGTCAAGAGAACCGTAAAGTTTAAGGCTCATGATGAAGAAAATCAGTGTGGAATCGGCGACCGTGTTGAAATTATGGAAACACGTCCCCTCAGCCACGATAAGAGATGGAGACTTGTCCGCATTGTGGAGAAGGCTAGATAATCGAGAAGGAGTGAAATAACGTGATTCAACAGCAGACTCTGTTAAAGGTTGCCGACAACACAGGCGCCAAGGAACTTATGTGCATCAGGGTGCTCGGCGGTTCCTACAGAAGATATGGAAACATCGGAGATGTTATTGTTGCTTCCGTCAAGAAGGCAGCCCCCGGCGGCGTAGTGAAAAAGGGCGATGTTGTCAAGGCCGTTATCGTTCGCAGCGTCAAGGGCTTAAGAAGAGCCGACGGCAGCTGTATTAGATTTGATGAAAATGCCGCTGTTATCATCAGAGAAGATAAGAACCCCAGAGGCACACGTATATTCGGGCCCGTTGCGAGAGAGCTTCGCGATCATGACTACATGAAGATCCTTTCCCTCGCACCCGAGGTTCTGTAAGGGAGGCAGCACAATGAGCAAAAGAATTAGTATAAAAAAGGGCGATCAGGTTATCGTCATTTCCGGTGAGGAAAAGAATAAAAAGGGCAAGGTAATAAGCGTTGATCCCGCGTCCTCCCGTGTTATAGTTGAAGGCATCAACATGGTAACAAAGCACAAGAAGCCCCGCAGCCAGAGCGATCTCGGCGGTATAGTTCACCAGGAAGCTCCCATAGCAAGCTGCAAGGTTATGCACATATGCGACAAGTGCAAGAGCGCTACAAGAATCGCTTATTCGATTCTTGAGGACGGCACAAAGGTCAGAGTGTGCAAAAAGTGCGGCGAAACATTTGAAAGCTAAGAGAGGAGGAAGCAGCAATGTCAACACTCAAGACCCTTTATCAGGAGGAAGTATCAGGCGCTCTTATGAAGAAGTTTGAATATAAGAGCCCGATGCAGATTCCCAAAATCGAAAAGGTCGTTATAAACATAGGTCTCGGCGAGGCTAAGGACAACTCAAAGGTTATTGACTCGGCTGCGGCTGACCTTGCGCTGATTACGGGACAGAAGCCTGTAGTTACAAAGGCTAAGAAGTCCGTGGCAAACTTCAAGATCAGACAGGGCATGAACATCGGAGTCAAGGTAACGCTTCGCGGCGAGAAAATGTATGAATTTATCGATAAGCTCTTCAATATCGCTCTCCCCAGAGTAAGAGACTTCAGAGGCATTAACCCCAATGCCTTTGACGGAAGAGGCAACTATTCGTTAGGCATAAAGGAACAGCTCATATTCCCTGAAATCGATTATGATAAGATTGATAAAATCAGAGGTATGGACATCATTTTCGTTACCACAGCCAAGACAGACGAAGAGGGCAGAGAGCTTCTTAAGCTTATGGGCGCCCCCTTCGCAAAGTAAGCAGGGGGAGGTTTGTAAATTATGGCAAAGAAATCGATGGTTTTAAAGCAGCAGAAGACGCCTAAGTATTCGACGCGCGCTTACAACAGATGCAAAATCTGCGGAAGACCCCACGCTTATCTCAGAAAGTACGGCGTTTGCCGTATCTGCTTCAGAGAGCTTGCGTATAAGGGCGAAATCCCCGGCGTTAAAAAAGCAAGCTGGTAATTAACAGTCAGAAAAGGAGGTTATTATTCATGCAGATCACAGATCCTATCGCTGATATGCTGACTCGTATCAGAAACGCAAATTCGGCAAAGCATCAGACGGTTGATGTTCCTGTTTCCAAGATGAAGACGGCTATTGCCGAGATTCTCAAGGAAGAGGGCTACATCAAAGGCTTTGAAATAGTAGATGACGGAAAACAGGGTATGATTCGCATCACTCTTAAGTACGGCGCAAACAAGGAAAAGGTTATCTCCGGATTAGAGAGAGTTTCCAAGCCCGGTCTCCGCGTATATGCGGGCGCAGACGAGCTTCCGAAGGTTCTCAGAGGTCTCGGTATAGCAATCATTTCCACATCCAAGGGCATCATGACGGATAAGAATGCAAGAAAAGCTCACACAGGCGGTGAAGTTCTCGCATTCATCTGGTAAAATATAATAGGTGGTGAATTAAATGTCAAGAATAGGTAGAAAACCTATCGCTGTCCCCGCAGGCGTCACAGTTGACGTTGCCGAGGGAAACGTAGTTACGGTAAAGGGCCCCAAGGGTACCCTTACGCAGACTCTTCACAGCGATATGATAATTAAAGTGGAGGCTAACGAGATAATCGTTGAGCGTCCGAGCGAGGATAAGCTTCACAAGTCGCTCCACGGTCTCACAAGAACGCTCCTTGCCAACATGGTGACAGGCGTTACAACAGGCTTCACTAAGGAACTCGAAATCAACGGCGTAGGTTACCGTGCTCAGATGCAGGGCAAGAAGCTCGTAATGAACCTCGGCTACTCACACCAGGTTGAGATGGAGGCAGATTCCGGATTGACTATTGAAGTACCCGCTCCCAACAAGATTGTTGTATCGGGCGCCGATAAGCAGGCTGTAGGTCAGCTTGCGGCTAACATCAGAGAAAAGAGACCGCCGGAACCCTACAAGGGCAAAGGTATTAAGTATGTTGACGAGCATATCATCCGCAAGGAAGGTAAAGTCGGCAAGGCTAAGAAGTAAGAGAGGAGATAGGCAATATGGTAAGCAAGCCAAACAGCAACAAGGCAAGGCTTAAGAGACACGGAAGAATCCGCAACAAGATCAGCGGCACAGCTGAGCGCCCGCGTCTTTGCGTGTTCCGCAGCCTTAAAAATATTTACGCACAGGTCATTGACGATGTTCAGGGCGTAACACTTGTTTCCGCTTCGAGTCTCGAGCTTAAGGATATATACGGCGGAAATAAGGATGCGGCTGTTGAAGTCGGCAAATTGGTAGCGTCAAAGGCTATCGAAAAGGGTATTAAAGAGGTCGTTTTCGACCGCAGCGGTTACGTTTATCACGGCAGAGTTGCATCTCTTGCAGCAGGTGCGCGTGAAGGCGGATTGGAATTCTAAGGTGAGGAGGTAGAGCATGTCAGAACGTATAGATGCATCAACACTTGATATAAAAGAAAAATTGGTTCACGTTAACCGTGTTGCCAAGGTTGTTAAGGGCGGTCGTACATTCCGTTTCAGCGCGCTTATAGTTGTAGGCGACGAGAACGGTCATGTCGGATGCGGCGTAGGCAAGGCCGCAGAAATCCCGGACGCTATCAGAAAGGGTATTGAAGACGCGAAGAAGAATATGATTACTGTTCCTCTTCTTGATACTACCATCCCTCATGAGGTTATCGGAGAGTACGGCGCAGGCAGAGTTCTTATCAAGCCGGCTTCCGAAGGTACAGGTATTATTTCCGGCGGCAGCGCAAGAGCAGTGCTCGAGCTTGCAGGTGTTCAGAACGTAAGAACAAAGTGCCTTCGCAGCAACAATCCCACAAATGTTGTTAAGGCGACAATCGCAGGTCTTGCTTCCTTGAAGAGTGCGGAAGAGGTTGCTCGTCTTCGCGGCAAGGACGTTAACGAACTGTAAGGAGGAGTTAACCAATGGCAAAGCTTAGAATTACTCTCGTAAAGAGTACGGCAGGCAGAAAAGCCAATCAAATAGCAACAGTTAAGGCTCTCGGTCTTAAGAAAATAAGAGATGTGGTTGAACAGCAGGACAATCCTCAGATCAGAGGCATGATCAATACTGTCAGCCATTTGGTAACGTACGAAGAAATCTAACTTTAAGGAGGTGCACTGCAATGAAATTATATGAACTTAAACCTGTGGAGGGCAGCAAAACTGCTCCGAAGAGAAAGGGCCGCGGTCAAGGCAGCGGCAACGGAAAGACAGCAGGCAGAGGTCATAAAGGACAGAACGCACGTTCGGGCGGCGGTGTAAGACCCGGATTTGAAGGCGGTCAGATGCCCTTGTATCGCCGTCTCCCCAAGCGCGGATTTACTAATGTTTTCGCCAAGGAATATGTGGCAATAAACGTTTCCGCATTGGAAAAGTTTGAAGACGGCGCCGCTGTTGACGCGGAAGCTCTTAAGAGCGCGGGCGTTATCAGCAAAATAAAAGACGGCGTCGTAATTATGGGCAGAGGTGAGATTACAAAGAAGCTCACGGTTAAGGCTGCCCGCTTTACGGCAAGCGCAAAGGAAAAAATAGAAAAAGCAGGCGGAAAGGCTGAGGTGATCTAAGTGCTTCAGACTATAAGAAACGCATGGAAGATCCCGGATCTCAGAAAGAAGATCCTTTATACGGTACTTCTTATCGTTATTTTCCGCTTCGGCAGCTTCGTTCCCGTTCCGTGGATCGATTCAAGCGCGGTTCAGCAGTGGCTTAACAGCGAATCCGGAAACACATTGTTCAACCTTATGGACTCCTTCTCCGGCGGATCGCTTTCAAACGCAACAATATTTGCGATGTCAATTTCGCCCTACATCAACAGCTCGATTATTATGCAGCTTTTGACGGTGGCTATTCCCGCTCTTGAGAGAATGGCTAAGGAAGGCGCGGAAGGCAGAAAGAAGATTACAAAGATTACAAGATATCTGACAGTCGTCCTCGGCGCTGTTCAGGCTATAGGTCTTTTCTTCACGCTTCGCTCGCAGGGCGCAATTGTAACGAATGCGGTTCCGATGTGGCTTGCCGGCGTCACGATTGTTATAGCGTTTACGGCAGGTACGGCGTTCCTTATGTGGCTCGGTGAGCAGATTACGGGACGCGGCATCGGCAACGGTATTTCGATGATTATCTTTGCGGGTATCGTGGCAAGAATCCCCACAATGGTTTATTCGTCGGCGCAGACATTTACGGCATGGTATCACTGGGTACTTCTTATAATATATGTACTCATATCCATCACCTTCGTTGTTCTCATAAACGACGCGGAAAGAAGAATACCGGTTCAGTATGCAAAGAGAGTTGTAGGCAACAAGATTTACGGCGGTCAGTCCTCGAACATTCCGATAAAGGTTGCTCAGGGCGGCGTTATCCCGATTATCTTCGCGATGAGCATTATGACATTCCCCGCTACATTGGCTCAGCTCTTCTCGGCGAACAACACCTCGAGCATATTGTATAAGATTTCGTCCTTCCTGACGTCAGGCTGGATATATCCCGCGCTTTACTTTGTTCTTATCATCGCGTTCACATATTTCTATTCCTCGATTACGTTTAATCCGGTGGAAATTGCGAACAACATCAAGAACAGCGGCGGTACGATAATGGGTATCCGTCCCGGCAGACCGACAAGCGATTATATAAAGAAGGTTCTTTCCAAGATAACGCTTATCGGCTCTCTCGCACTTGCTATCATCGCGGTGCTTCCCATCGTGGTTTCTTATGTGACGGGTCAGCAGCTCTCTGCTCTCGCGCTTACGGGTACGTCTCTTCTTATCGTTGTAGGCGTTGCTCTCGAAACGGTACAGCAGATTGAAGCTCAGATGATAATGAGACATTATAAGGGATTCCTTGAATAGGATTGACATTCTTGAAAGGGATGGAAGCAAAATGAAACTGGTTTTATTGGGAGCGCCCGGTTCAGGAAAGGGAACGCAGGCGGAGAAGCTTTCTTCTCTGCTCAATATTCCGACCGTTTCCACCGGCGCCATGATAAGAGAAGCTATCAAAGATAAAACGGAAATGGGCAAAAAAGCCGAAAGCTATATGGCTGAAGGCGCCCTTGTCCCCGATGAGGTGGTTATCGGTATAATAAAGGATCGTCTTTTCATGGACGACTGTAAAAACGGGTACATCCTCGACGGGTTCCCCCGCACTATTCCCCAAGCGGAAGCTGCCGAAAAGCTCGGATTGAAGATAGATAAGGTTTTGGATCTTATCGTTCCGGACGAGAAAATTGTCACAAGGCTCTCCGGCAGAAGAGAGTGCAAGGCGTGCAGAACACCGTATCATATAGTATTCAATCCCACAAAGGTTGAGGGCATATGTGACAAATGCGGCGGCGAGCTTATCTGCCGCGCGGACGATGAGCCGGAAACGGTTCAAAAGAGGCTCTCTGTTTACCACTCTCAGACAGAACCCCTTGAGGAGTTCTATGAGAAACGCGGTCTTCTCGTAAAGGCATACGGTCAGGATGAGCTGGCAGATACCTGCAGAGAGGTTCGCAAGGCTCTCGGTTTGGAATAAGCCTGAGAGACAGGGGGCAGGACATGATAGTTCTTAAAACAAAAACAGATATAGAGGCTATGGCGGAAAGCGGTCTTATAGTTGCCAGAGCCTTGGAAGCCGCCGAGGAGGCGGTAAGACCCGGAATGACAACGGCACGGCTCAATGAGATTGTTGAGAAAGTAATATTGCAGGCAGGCGCGAAGCCCTCGTTCAAAAATTACAGGGGCTTCCCCGCAGCTTGCTGCATATCTCCCAATCACGTTGTCGTTCACGGAATACCCTCGCACAAAACAGTTTTGCATGAGGGAGATATCGTAAGCGTTGACGTGGGCGCCTTTTACAAGGGCTTTCACGGAGATGCGGCGAGGACGCTTGCCGTGGGCAAAATTTCGGATGAAGCCAAAAGGCTCATTGAAACAACGCGCAACTGCTTCTTTGAGGGCGCTAAGATGGCTATTGACGGAAATCGCATAGGCGATATCGGCGCAGCCGTTCAGAAATGCGCCGAGGACGCGGGCTACAGCGTTGTGAGAGAGCTTGTCGGTCACGGCGTGGGGAGAAATCTTCACGAGGCTCCTGACGTGCCGAACTTCGGTACCGCGGGCAAAGGTGTGAGACTGACTAAAGGCATGGTAATCGCAATAGAACCGATGATAAACATGGGCGTAAAGGAAGTAAACTTTTCCGAGGACGACGGCTGGACCGTAACGACTAAGGACGGAAAGCTCAGCGCCCACTATGAAAACACGGTGGCTATCACGGAAGACGGACCGAGAATATTGACCCTGAGGTGACATATGGAAAAAGGCGATATGGTCATCTCAAAAAAAGGCCGTTACGACGGGCAGTATTTCTTTGTGATAGACGTAATGAAGGGTCGTGCGCTTCTTTCGGACGGAAAGGCGAGAAAGATTGATAATCCCAAGAAGAAAAATATTGCGCATCTTGAGGAAACGTTTCTTTCGTCGCAAAAGGTCAGAGAGAGACTTGAGAGCGGCGGAAACGCCATAGACGCTCTCATGCGCGCAGAGCTGAAAAGATTAAAACTCATGTTACAGTAAGCACTTTTAGTTTTAGGAGGTAGTTATCCGTGGCTAAAGAGGATGTTCTTGAAGTGGAGGGCATGGTGCTTGAAGCGCTGCCCAACGCAATGTTCCGGATAGAGCTCTCAAACGGGCATCAGATTCTCGGACACATTTCAGGTAAACTCAGGATGAATTTTATAAGGATTCTCCCGGGCGATAAAGTCAAAGTTGAGCTCTCGCCCTATGACCTCACGAGAGGAAGAATAATTTGGCGCGCTAAATAACGGCGCATTGGAATAACCTAATATACATTTGAGGAGGAATTTCAAATGAAGATAAGACCCTCAGTTAAACCCATTTGTGAAAAGTGCAAGATCATCAAGAGAAAAGGCAAGATAATGGTGATCTGCGAAAACCCGAAGCATAAGCAGAAGCAGGGCTGAGAATTTTCTGCGACGCGGCTGAACACTTTTATGTGTTGTCGAGGGAAATCTAACTCTGATGCTTGCGTATCATTGTAAGCTGATCAAAATTTCAGGTATACGGTTTGAAAGAGGCAATTTTCTCCCTGTTTCAAACCGGGAATCCATTCAGAAAGGATGAGTAATAAGTATGGCAAGAATAGCCGGTGTTGACCTGCCCAGAGAAAAGCGTGTCGAGATTGGACTCACATATGTTTACGGTATCGGCAGAAGCAGCGCAGATAAGATACTTGCAAAAACAGGTATCAATCCCGATACAAGAGTTAAGGATTTGACGGAAGAAGAAGTCTCAAAGCTCAGAGATGTAATAGATCATGAATATGTTGTTGAAGGCGACCTCAGAAGAGAAACCGCTCTCAACATCAAGCGTCTCATCGAAGTCGGATGCTATCGCGGCGTCCGCCACAGAAAGGGTCTTCCCGTAAGAGGACAGAACACAAAGAACAATGCCCGTACAAGAAAGGGCCCGAAGCGTACAATCGCCAATAAGAAGAAGTAAGGAGGAGAGCAATATGGCTAAAGCAGTTAAGAAGGCTGCTGTTCGCAAGCGCAAGGAGCGTAAGAATATCGAACACGGCGCAGCTCATATCAGAAGCACATTTAACAACACAATCGTTACTATTACGGACGTAAACGGAAACGCTCTTTCCTGGGCTTCCGCAGGCGGTCTCGGCTTCCGCGGATCGAGAAAAAGCACTCCCTTTGCCGCTCAGATGGCGGCTGAAACTGCCGCAAAGGCAGCTATGGAGCACGGTCTTAAGACGGTTGAAGTATTCGTAAAGGGACCCGGCGCCGGCAGAGAGGCAGCTATCCGCGCTCTTCAGGCAGCAGGTCTTGACGTAAGCCTTATTAAGGATGTAACGCCTATTCCTCATAACGGCTGCCGTCCGCCCAAGAGAAGAAGAGTTTGATTTATAGAAGGAGGTTACTGTTATGGCTAAAAATATGCAGCCCATCTTAAAGCGTTGCAGAACTCTGGGAATCGAGCCCGGCGTAATGGGTGTTGATAAGAAGAGCAATCGCAATCCCGGTACACAGAGAAGGAAGCCGTCCGAATACGCTATTCAGCTCAACGAGAAGCAGAAGGCTAAGTTCGTTTACGGTGTTCTCGAAAAGCAGTTCAGAAATTATTTTACACTTGCTGAGAAGAAGGACGGAATCACAGGTGAAAATCTTCTTTCTATCCTTGAGAGCAGACTTGACAATGTAATATTCAGGCTCGGTTACGCTGACACGCGCCGTCAGGCCCGCCAGGTTGTGACTCACGGTCATGTGCTTGTAAACGGCAAGCGCGTTGACATTCCGTCCTACCTTGTTAAGCCCGGAGAGGTTATATCCCTTAAAGGAAGCACAGCTACCGCCGACTGGATGAAGGATATTGCGGAGCGCAATGCTTCCAGAGCCGTTCCGAAGTGGATAAGCGCCGACAGAAATTCTTTTTCCGGCACTATCACAGACATTCCGAAAAGAGATGATATCGACTTTGAAATCAACGAGACTCTCATTGTCGAGTTGTATTCTAAGTAATAGTTCCCCTCATTTGATCGATCATATCAAAAAAGATTTAGGAGGGTGTATTAGTTGAACGATTTAAGATTTGAAAAACCCCGTATAGAGAAAGCAGAGCAGTCGGAAGACGGTTCGTACGGAAAATATATCGTTGCCCCGCTGCAGCGCGGCTACGGTATTACCCTCGGAAACTCGCTCCGCAGAATGATGCTTTCAAGCCTTGAGGGCGCCGCCGTTACGTCTATCAAGATAGACGGCGTTCAGCACGAATTCTCCACCATACCGGGCGTAAAGGAAGACGTTTCCGAAATCGTGCTCAATATCAAGCAGATCATCATTAAGCTTCACGGCGACGGTCCCAAAACCGTCAGGATAGAAGCTGAAGGCGAAATGGACCTTTGCGCGGGCGATATAATTCGTGACGCTGATGTTGAAATTTTAAACCCTGATTTGCACCTCGCGACTCTTAACGAGGACGCAAAGCTGTATATGGAGCTTACAATCGGAAAAGGCAGAGGCTATGTTTCCGCTGAAAAGAATAAGGCGATGGGTCAGCCCTTGATCGGTCTTATTCCCGTGGACTCCATATATACCCCTGTTCCCAAGGTAAACTACTCTGTTGAGAATACCCGCGTCGGACAGGATACCGATTTTGACAAGCTTACAATAGAGGTTTGGACAAATGGAACTAAGAGCGCCGATGAGGCAATAAGCCTTGCGGCTAAGATAATTAACGATCATATGATGCTCTTTATCCAGCTTACGGATGAAGCTATGAGCGTCGAGACAATGGTCGAGAAGGAAGAGACCAAAAAGGAAAAGGTTTTTGAAATGACTATCGAGGAACTCGATTTGTCGGTTCGTTCTTACAACTGCCTGAAGCGCGCCGGTATCAACACTGTTGAAGATTTGACGCTTCGCAAGGAAGAGGAAATGATGAAGGTCAGAAACCTCGGACGCAAGAGCCTTGACGAAGTATTCAATAAGCTTCAGGCGCTTGGTCTTTCTTTCGCTCCCGATGAAGACTGATAAAACTGTAAGGAGGTACAAACAATGGGTACAAGAAAATTAGGCCGTCCTACCGATCAGAGAATAGCGATGCTTCGCAACATGGTTACTTCCCTGCTCGAAAACGGCAAGATTGAAACTACAGTTACACGCGCTAAGGAGGTTCGTTCTCTTGCCGAGAAGATGATTACCCTCGGGAAGACAAATACGCTTCATTCACGCCGTCAGGCGCTTTCCTTCATCACAAAGGAAGCTGTAGTGGCTAAGGTTTTTGACGAGATTGCTCCCAAGTATGCCGACCGCAACGGCGGATATACAAAAATAATAAAGACAGGCGTTCGCCGCGGAGACAATGCTCCCACGGCTATAATCGCGCTTGTGGACTAAACGCAAAAATCGGCGAAAGCAAGCAGGTTTGGGCGGCTCGTGAAGGGTTGTGCAAATTTTATGATTAACAACCGTCTGTATCGTTTTCAACACGCAGACAAGAGAGTACGCCGCCATGAATAGAAGAATAGCAGAGGATAGCGCCGAGCAATAAATTTAACCGCACAGGTTCGTTTGAATCGTGCGGTTATTTTGCCGTTTGGCACGGGAAAAAGGCTCTGCAAGAAAATTTCGGGGGGATAATTGCGGGGGAAAATTTTTATAAAAAATTATCTTTGGCGGTTGACATTTTTGTGATATTGGTGTAATATTGTAGTAAAAGATGGGGTTTGTTTATCCATACCGTTTCAGTGCGAAGGAGCGGTAAATCCCCAAAATTTCGCCGAGGGTTAAATTCGGGCGCGAAGGCGCGGGAATTTGCTTTAGCGGCGGTTAAAAGCCGAATTAAATTGGGAAGCGAAAGGCACAATGTTCCGCTGAGGTCGACAGGGGATGTGTTTTCGATTCCGCTTTAATACGGGAGGTGTCGGGTTGAATCCGACGCTTTTCAAACAGACACAGCGGCGGGCGCCGCAAAAAAATATATAATAAAATGGAGGAAAAACAACAATGAAACTCAAAAAAATTTTAGCTATTGCGGTTTCCCTCGCAATGGTACTCAGTATAGTACCTGCGTTTGGGCTGACCGCAAGCGCGGCGGACACAGTTCTCGTTGACGGCACAAAATATGTTGTTACGGGAGAAAACCTCGTTCCGGACGGCGGCTTTGAGGACGCAGAAGGCAACTTCAGCTGGGGTACTTGGTTCTCGCCCAACGGTACAAACGGTTATTTTGCAGACAAATGCGAAGACTGGTTTTACAAGGTAAACCGTGACACAGATGAGGCTGCACTTTATCTGACAGGTTCAATCACGGCTGAAAACTACGCGCTCGGCACACGTTGGGACGACGGCAGCGCAGGTCTTTGCTCGCTTGCGAACAATATCCCCGTTGAAGCAGGAAAAACATACTATATAAGCTTCGACTACAAGCATAAGAACGACAATGTAGATATGGGATATATTGTTACAAGCTTTGTTACGGAAGAGTCTGTCAGCTCAGACGGAGCAGCTCTCGAAAAGCCGGCAGCCGCTACGCAAACCTGGCAGACGGCACAGTGGATATATACGCCCGAAACGGACGGCTACATATTCTTCCACTTCCGCTGGCTCGGCGCAGAACCTAACGTCGGCAACGGTCCTTATTTTTACTTTGACAACTTTACAATAGCAGAGGCGGCTGAGGATACCTCAGATGTTAAGGTTCCCGTAACGGTAGAGCTTACGGCAGACGGAACTGTTGTAGGCACAATTGACGGCGGCGAAAGCTATGTCGGCGAAACAGTTACGGTAAAGGCAGGCATTTACGCCGGTCAGTATTACCTTAACAGCGATACCGTATCGACAGAAATAACAGCAGACGGCACGGCTTCCGTTGAAGTTAAGGCGCTTAACGTATTCACATGGAATAAAAGCAGCAATGCGGCTGTACCTGCTGACGGCACCTATAACGCAGGTAACGTTGTAACATGGGGCGATGATCGTTACGCATACGCATATGCAGCGGTTCCCGCTTATGACGCCGAAACACAGGAGCTTGTTATAGAGGCTGAGGCTGTATTTAACAACGGCTACTATAGGGAAGCAGCTCCTTTGGCAACGGTTAAGAGCATGGACGCTGCCGCGCTGAAGGCTGTTGACCTCACAGCCGGAGCAGACGCTACGGCAGCAATTGACGCAATCGAAAAGACTGAGATTGCATCTGTTGATTTCTATGATATAACAGGCGGCACATATAAGGTAACGCTGGATCAGGAGCGTACAGCGGCTAAAGTTCAGATACCGGTTGAACTCGCAGAGGGTGAAATAGCTCTTTTGTTCGAGAAGGATCAGTCCACAGATCAGGGCGGTATCGCCGTTATCACGTCTGTTGAAGTCAAGGCAGTTGAAAAGACGTTTGACACAACAGTTGATTTTGTAACAGCTGACGGCACAGTTATAAAGAGTGTAACAGAAGCTATCCCCGCAGGCGGAAGCTTCACGGTTGACGAACAGGAAGTATTCCTGCTTGACGGCAATTTCTATCAG
>CAZIBK010000006.1:0-24439 GCA_964537125.1 uncultured Oscillospiraceae bacterium | reverse complement strand
CAAAATCGGGAGTGTGTTATGCACTCCCGATTTTTGATTTTTTCTTTTTAACCGTTATTATTGCAATAACCGCTCCCGCAAGAAGGATTGCGGCAATTATTATAATCGGCAAAGCCTTCAATTCTCCGCCGCTTGACTGTATGCACAATACAGCCTCCGTTCCCCGCATTTTAAGCTTGACATATTTTCCGTTGTCCGAAGCGGAAACGCTCTGCCAGCTTCCGTCAATATACTGCCATACCTCCGCCTTGCCGCCCTCGGCGTTCAAAAGCCTTACCGGCACCTCTGCATCATCGGGCAGATCGCTTCCGGTGAGAATAAGTCTGTAAACCCTTGCGCCGACCTTTTTCGGCGGTTCAATATCGCTTTCGGACGCGCTCAGACGCGCCTTATCCGTAAACTCACCCTCGGCAAATGCAAGCGGCAGCTTGCCGTTCTCGTTCTTTTCATCGCTTTCTATTATGGTGAGCCACTGTCGGTATTGTGCTTCTATGGTATGATTTCCCGTTATATTATCCTCGGGATAATCCTCCCATACTCCGTAATACCCGTCCTTCTCGGGAACCTTTGGCTGTACAATATGATTTAACGGCTCATTGTATTCAAGGCTCTTTACCGCGACCGTTTCATCATCCGCCGTAAAAATTACCGAAAAGCTGATAAATTCCTTCGGAATACCGTTTGTCTGCTTCAAAGTATCATAATCAATCGGCTCCGCGCGCCTTTCATAGCTTATATTGTCAACCGCGCCGTATCCGTTGTCAACATAGCGGTTTCCCGAAATATCGGCATTTTCACTGTCAGCAAAGCCCGCTATGGCTCCGTAATATTCCTCTGCGTCTATCTGAGCTATCGAATAGGAATTTTTAATCTTCGAGGCATATCCGCAGATTCCGCCGACATAGCTTCCTCCGGCAAAGGACGCCTTTGAATAGCTTGAAAGGATTGACGATACCGACTGCCCCGCTATGCCTCCCACATAATCTCCGCCGCTGCTTTCGGCGTCTCCGTAATTTTCGCATCCAACCGCGGTTCCGAGGCTCATCTTGCCCGCTATGCCGCCGACACAATCCTTTTTACCCGTTATGCTGCCGTAATTGACACAGTCTTGCACTATAGCCTTTGTCTCATATACAAAGTTAAAGGAGGACGGCTTTTCTATATCATCCTCAGGATCAAGGCTGTAATCTATCGCCATTGTCCCGATTATTCCTCCGGCGTTATAATCCGCCTCAACCCTTCCGTAGTTTTTGCATACGCCTACCTTTCCCTCTTTTATTGACGATAAATCCTCTTCGGAAGCGTCCCTGAAATAATCGTCTATATCCTTTTCTTCTCCCGCCGACTGCAATTCGTCTATTAAAAGCCTCATTATAGCCTGAAAGCTGTCGCCTATATCTCTTATATTGCCCGTAAAGCGCCCCTCCTCATCCGAGGCAGCGTCTCTTAAATTGTCAAGCTCGCTTCCTATCTTTTCAATGGACGAAAAAAGCGCGTCGCCCGCTTCGCGGTACTCATCTCCCTGCGTAATAAATTCGAGCGGCTCCTCGTTTGATAAGTCATCAAGTATATCGCCCGCACTCTCTGCCGCTTTTGTAAGGCTGTCCGAGGCGTACTCCAATTTGTCAAGGGCGCTTCCGATTGAATCCATGGCATTGTCAAGCTGCTCATCCGTATCATCGATAAAATCCGAAAGGATTTCCCGTGTGTCGCTTATCGCAAGGCTCAAGCCGCTCAATCCCCTTCCCAGCTCGCTGAAAGCCGAACTGAGATTCGTGGTCATAAAATCAAGATAGTCTGCGGCGTCCTGTATCTCATCAAAGTCTATACTTGTATTGCTTGCCAGAGCCGCTATGCCGCTTGCCATGCTCTTAAGGGATGAAACAATTTGCGATTCACACGATATAATATCCGCAATAGCGTCCTTTATCTCTCCTGCGGCGGTTATATCCGTCAGCGCCGCCTTTATGCGCTCAAGCGCCGCCGCTCTGTCCTCTCTTGCAAGGCTTATGGCGCCGATAGCTGCCGATATATCGTTCAGCGCCGCCTTCTGCTCCTTTTTGTTTTTCACGACAACGGCGCTCTCAAAGCTCCGCAAAGCCTTTTTCAGATTTGTCATTCCCTGCTTTGCGTCCGCAGAGGCGCCCGAAAGCTCATCCAATGCGTCCGTTATCTCTCCCACACATTCCTCCATGTCGGGGAAGGTAATATCGAGACCGTCCGCCGCGTTCTTCACATCGCCTATTGCTTCAGTGCCGCAGTCAAGCGCATCGGAAATATCATCGGTCAACGGTAAAAGTCTGTCTATATAGCCTGAAACTGTGACCGAAAAGTCGTTTATCACATCAAGGTTTCCGTCAGCAAAATCAATTGTCAGATCCGCTATCGACCTCGTCGAGTCCTTGGCAGCCTCTGCATAATCGGAAATTGCCTCAAGGGAATTTTTGAATCTCTCTGTTGCCGAATCCGCGTCGTCAAGAGATGAATTTACCAATCCTCGCAGGCTGTTAAGCTCCCTCTCCGTTTGGGCAAGAATATCCTCCGACGAGTTGAGAAAAATATACGGCTCTGCCTGACCTGCTATACCGCCCACATCCTTCCTGCCGTAAACAGCGCCGCTGTTGATGCAGTCGGAAACGTACCCCGACTGCCTTCCGACGATGCCGCCCACATTGTAGCCGACACGGGGATAGCCTATCTCCCCTTCGTTTGTGCAGCCCTGAACTATACCGCCGCTGAAGCCCGCAATACCGCCAACATCCATAAACCGAACGCCTGCGGCAGCCGCTTCGTCGGAATCCTCTTTCCCTGAAACACTCAGGTTGTTTATGTCCGAATATATGTCTATGTCCGCAACAGATGCGGCGCTTTCAATCAGGATATTATTTACCTCTGCGGAATTGACGCACCTTTCAATAAGCCCGTTGTTCTTTCCCGATATGCCGCCCGCGCCGGTTTCGCCCTGAATCGAGCCCGAAACTGAGCACGACATTATCTTAGCCGAATTTTCGTTTACTCCGGCTATTCCTCCCACAAATTCTCCGCCGCTTACATTTCCCGAAAAGGAACAATTCTGTATAAGACCGTAATTTCTGCCCGCGATACCCCCGACGGTATTTTTTGACCCTGAGGGCGCAATCTCGCCCTTTACGTTAAGATTCTTTATCTCTCCGCCTTCCTCGATGTATCTGAAAAGCCCCTGAACGCTTCCCGCGTTCTTTATTGTAAGTCCAAATACCGTATGCCCCTGCCCGTCAAAGCTTCCCCCGAATATCGGTATCGGGGAAAAATGCACGCCCGTCAAATCTATATCGCAGGTGAGAACCGCCTCCCTGCCCTTTGAAAAGCTGTCCAATACGCAGTTTTTTGAGAACTTTACAAGATCATTTGCTGAGGATATCTCTATTTTCCCGCCGTCCGCAAGCGTACAAAGGGGAGAAAAAACGTTTATCGCAAATACAAGCAAAAGAAGCGCCGTCAAAGTTTTTTCAAGCCTCTTCATCCGTATCACCGCCCTTCTCCTCAATTTCTCCGTTTTCAACCTTTGCCTCAATGCGCCCGTCAAGCGAGCCTGAGAAATCCGCGTCTATATAGCCCTCCACATATCCTGCCACATGCCCCGAAAGCTTCATGCTGCCGCTTTTCGTCTGAATGACCGACGGTCTTTTCAAACTAAACGACGTTTTTTCAATTATAAAGTCTCCGAGATACAGAAGCTGCGGCAGTATCAGCATAACGAGAATTATCGATATAAGGGTACCCCTACCGAGACATATACCTATAGACGATATTGTCGGATCTGTGGACAACAGCCCTATCGCAAATCCCGCGGAAAGAAGTATCGTACCCGAGGTCGCTATTGTCGGGAAGGACTCGTCAAGCGTCTGAACTATTGCCGTCTTCAGCGGCATTTCCTCCTTCAAATGTGTGTAGCGGTTTGTTATAACTATCGCATAATCTATGTTTGCGCCCATCTGAATACTTTGAACCACCAAATAGCTCAGGAAAAACATCGGGTTGTTTTCCAAAAACGGGAAGGAAAAGTTAATCCATATGCTTCCCTGTATTACAATTATAAGAAGTATCGGTATTCCTATCGACTGAAATGTAAAAAGCAGCACTATTACAACAAACAGAACCGATAAAATGCTTATCATGATATTGTCTCTTGCAAAGGACTCCGAAAGGTCGTAATTGCTCGTAGCGTTTCCCACAAGGAGAACCTCTTCATCTCCGTAGTATTTTGCCGCCGTTTCGTGAAGGGTGTCAAGAAATTGAAAGGTTTCCTCGCTCTCCTCCTCTATGCCAAGCTTTAATACAAAACGGTCAAAATGCTTGCCCGAAAGCTGCCTCTTTGCGTCCTCAAGCTGCTCATGCAAATCGTCAAGGCTCTTCTGCATATCGTCGTCAAGTGTTACATATCCGTCCTCTATCTGCTCATAAAGGAAGGTAAACATATCTATCAGCGGAACGGAATAGGTGTCAAGCCCGCCCACTATCTTCCCGTAGTCGCCGCCGTCCGCAGCATAAGCCGCATACACGATGCGCGCCACCTCTATGTCAAGATCCGTAAGCTCCGCAAAACGGCGCGGCGTAAGCTTATCCGTCAGAGTATATCCGTCCATGGCTTCTATGTTCGCCAATCCCATTACGGAATCTATCTCCTCGAACTGCTCCAATTCGTTTAAAAGAGCATACTCCGTTTCATAATCCTTTACCGGCACCAGCATAGCAAGGGTTGACGTTCTCTCAAAGGTTGAATCTATTTTTTCCTTTGCAATCTGTGTATCGCTCTTTTTGCTCGTTTCAAGGGAATTTACGCTGTACACATATGGGCAAAGATTTGATAATACGCACGCCGCAGCCAAAACCGCCGCAAATATCACAGGCGTTACGTTTCTCAGCTTGACTACAATATTTCCCCAAACCCTTATGCTCGGAACGAAGCTTTTGTGATGCGAGTTATCTATAAGCCCGCTGAAGCTCATAAGAAGCCCCGGCATAAACGTAAACACGCTTATAAGGCTGAATAATATTGCCTTTATAAGCACTATGCCCATGTCGTAGCCAATTCTGAACTGCATAAACGTAAGCGTTGCAAGACCCGCCAGCGTTGTCAGACTGCTGCCGGATATTTCGGGTATAGCCTTTGTCAGCGCCATTACAACCGCTTCTCTCGGCTCAAACTTTTCTCTTTCCTCCGTATAACGGTGGCATAAAATGATTGCGTAGTCTATCGCCAACGCCAGCTGCAAAACAATTGCTATCGAATTTGATATGAACGATATCGTTCCCAGCATAAAATTCGTACCCTTGTTCAATATCGCGGCAAGACCGAACGTCAGCACCAGAACAGGTATCTCCATATATGTATGGGACGTGAATAACAGTACCGACAATATGATAACTACCGCAACTATCATCACAACGTTCATTTCTTTTTCAATCATTTTTGCGCGTGTGTCGCCCAACTCCGCGGTAGTATAAGTATCATATTCCGAAAGGCTCTCCCGTATATTATTGAGCGCCTCCTCGCATATCGGGTCATCCTCCTCCCCGGTAAAGGTTATTGAAAAAAGCGCCGAGCCGTTTGAAAAATGCTCTTTTGTGTCGTCAAACTCAACCTCCTTGACGCCCTCGGTTTCCTCCATCTGCCTGGCAATGCTTTCAGCGGCGGCATACGATACATTGTCCACCATCAAATCCGCCGAGCCGTAGGTCACAAACTCCTCTTCCATAGCGTCAAGACCCTTTTTCGTCTCCGTATTTTCAGCCAGATAATCCGTAAGAGTGTTGTCAACCTCTACCCACGAGCTTGAAAATATGCAGAATATCACAAGCCCTGCATATATAAGATAAAACGCTTTTCTTTTGTCAACTATAAATTCTGCCGTCCTTTGTATAAACGACACCTTTTCCCCTTCGCCGTTCTTTTTGCTCATATAGATTTCCTTTCCATGGTTCTCTTGCTATATCATAAGCTCACACAAAGGAATTTTCAATCAACAATTTTTTTCCTCTGTCGCATTTTTAGTCAAACCTTCGGTTTTGTCTAAAAAAAAGCCAAGCCACTGTCAGGACTTGACTTAAATAATATTTGTTTTGTGTACGCTCCGCTTTCATACATCCGCCCAAGCGTATTTTTTCGTGTCTTTAATCTTAATCATGTGTCCCAATAAAATCCGAACCGCCCGTAGCCCTTAAAATAATCCTCTCCGCGCCACGTTTTTGGGTACCTTTCATGCCAATCGGGATGCTTTTCTCTCATATATCTGTCAGCTGTGCGGTGGGCAAGGCTTCCCTTAGGCGCGCCGTTTACCTGCACTCCCGGCGGCGAGGAGTGCAGTATCAGCACGCTGTTGTCCGAAAAATAATCCAGGCATATCCACACATGCCCGTCCTTGCATAGTAAATCTCCCCTTTTGTAATATCCGAAGCTTTCTTCCCATTCTCCAAGTCCCAACGCGGCAAGCCTCTGCCCCATTTCCCCGGATTTAAAGACATAGCCTCCTTCTCTTCTTTGCTCTACAGCGTTATAAATTGCCCACCCCGCGAATCCCGTACAGTCAAGACCGCTCTTCCGAGGAGCTTTCGCCGTTTTAAAGTCGTAATCCTTCGTGCATTTTTCGTAAAACTTTTTCCATCCTTCATCTACCCCTAAAGTGACAGCCTCTTTTCCCGCGCCCGTATCCTCCTCATTCCAGCCGCCTCCCAAAACGTACATCGTTTGCCCGACGGGCTTAAGCGCGGCTTTAATAAAGTCCTCTCTTTTCATCACATCAGGTTGTACCTTCCGAGAGCCTTTACACGTTCAATCTCCTTTGTGATTATTTTTTCAAGATTGAGATTAAACGCGTTGCAGAGCGACACTATATAATATAAATTTTCCCCTATCTCCTTTTCCATGCCCGAGCGGCAGTCCTCGCATAGGACGCCCGTTATCTGCGAGGACTCCTTCTTCTTTTCAAAAGTTACGGTGCTTTTGCGTCCGTCTATCTCCACGCATCCGCAGGACGTAACCGCCTTGGCAGCCGTTCTGTTTATCTTTGCGCTTGATATCTGAAGCTTTGTCATAATGTCAAGTATGCTTTTATTCCAGATGTGAAGGTCCGCGACCGTGTCCTGAAATTCTTCCGTCAATGTCTTTTTCATGCCAAACCCTCTCTTATAATTTAATATCTTGATTATAGCATTTTTCCATTTAAATGTCAATGAAAGCAAAAAAAGAATGAGAGTATTTTTCTCTCATTCTTCATTCTTAAACGCGAAAAAACGCTGTCCGAAATAATTAAACACTACAAAAAGCCCCATTCCGACAAGCATCGCAATATTTTCCGACATTTTTGCCTCTGATGGGAAAATATCCGTCATTATCCCGATATACAAGCTTCCGGGCAGATGCGCCAGAACCGCAAGCGTCGCCTTTTTTGCAATGCCGTAGGCAAGAAAATAGCATACCGCAATATTTGCGGCAAATCGCGGCAGTTCCCTCCAAATACTTCCCTTGCTTTTAAATGTAAAATACTTGTTCAGGAAAAAGCTCATAATGCTCGTGATAATATAATTTGCCGCGCTGGAAAACCAATACCCGAAATGCGCCAGATTATACAACGAAAACATTATCGCCGTTCCCACGATTGTATTCAATATCCCCACTGCGATAAATTTCAGAAGCTTAACGTCAAAAGCCTTGATGAATTTATTAAACACAGCCCTCATTTTATATCCTCTTCCGTCTCTTTTACGATATATATCGGGCGGCGCTTCGTTTCCACATATGTTTTAGCGAGGTATTCTCCCAGTATGCCTATCATCAAAAGCTGTATTCCGCCTATAAGAAGTATCAGGCACACAAGGGTCGGAAAGCCCGACACGCTCTCACCGAAGGCGATAGTCTTAACGACTATAACTACCGCGTAGATAAACGCCAAAAGGCAGAATACCACTCCCAAAAACGACGATACAACAAGCGGTTTTGTGGTAAACGCCGTTATTCCGTCTATCGAATACGCAAAGAGCTTTTTAAACGACCATGTGCTTTGCCCCGCGACCCGCTCAACGTTTTCAAAGGGTATCCACTTTGTGTTAAAGCCGACCCAGCTGAAAATTCCCTTTGAGAAGCGGTTCACCTCGCTCATTTCAAGAACGGCGTCCACCATTGCCCTTGTCATCATTCTGTAATCACAAGCTCCGGGAACTATCTCCGTATCCGACATACTGTTTATTATCGAATAAAACCTCATCGAAAAAAACGTTCTGAGCTTAGGCTCTCCGATGCGCTTTACCCTGCGCGTTGCAACGCAGTCGTAGCCTTCCTCCCTGATGCCCTTGTACATCTCGGGAATAAACCTCGGAGGATGCTGCAAATCGGCGTCCATTACCACCGCGAGGCTCCCTTTTGACGCCTTAAGTCCGGCATACATTGCCGCCTCCTTTCCGAAATTCCTCGAAAAAGATATATAGCGCACTCTCTCATCGCGCATATGAAGTCCGCGCAGGACTTCAACCGTATTATCCGCAGAGCCGTCGTTTACAAAGATAAATTCAAACTCCGCCTCCTTGCTCATACTGTCCGCTATAAGCGTTATTTCCTTATAAAAGAAAGGCAGAGACTCCTCCTCGTTGTAGCACGGCACCACAACCGATATCTTATCTTTTGAATCCACCCCTCTTCACTCCTTTCGTCAAGAGCGTTTTTTCCTCTTTAAGTATAATGCGGCCGCTATAAATATTATCAGCGCGGCTATTGAAACGACAATGCCCGTCTTAAATCCTTCGGGCGAATATTTAAGGCGTATTTCATGGGTGCCTTTTGTAAGGGGAGCGGCAATCATTGCATCCTCCAAAGGCGTAATTTCCGTCTTTACACCGTCAACATACATTGTCCAGCCCTTTTCGTAGGGAACGGACAAATAGAACAGTCCGTCCTCCTTTGCCGTTATATTTCCCTCAATAAGCGTGGAGGTTCTGTTCGTTATCTCAAACGACTCGTCGCGAAGAAGCGACATTCCCGCTTCAAACAGCTCCTGATTAAGAGAATAAACATAGAAAATAAGGCTCTTATTTGTTGAAAGCGTACTGTCGTCAAAGTCAAAAGCGAAGGATATCTTGTCTCCCTCCAAATAGCTTCCGGCAGGGAAAATATACTTGCGTTTTGCCGCCTTGTATTTTACCCCCGCAACAGAAACATTTTCCGCCGCCGGCGAATCAATATACGCAAAAACCGCCGTTTCCTCAGGCGCCATATAATTTATAACAAGGTCGCGGGAGGAATCGCTTTCATCGCGTATCTTGTAGTTATATATACCGTTCTCGCTGCCAATCACCGTCATGTTTGTCTGATTCACCGTGTACAGCGGTATCTCCGTATATAAATCACCTTCAAGACCTGTCGCCCTGCGGAATAAATCGTTCTGAATTTCAAAGGGATTCGACGCCTCAAAATCCACGTTGAAAATATCGTCTCGCGTCATAAAGCCAAGCGAAAGGGCTTCCTTGTTTTTGTATATCGCCACATTCCCCTCGCACGCCTCCTCCTCAAGATAAGGATTGAGGTTCACCATATTTCTGAATATAACTCTCTCAACGCCCAAAAACGCGTTTGTCAAGGGCGACGTAGTCTCATAATAATAGCGGTTCGCGGCGCGCGGCGCGCATATTGCCAGCTCCCCGAGGAATTTTGTCACAGGCCAGTTTGCCGTAGATGAGAATGCCGATACCCCGTTAAAGCCGTAAAGAGCCGGGTCGTTCAGAATATATTCCTGAGCGCTTTCCGTTCTGCCGTAGGATTCATTTGCTCCGCTCTGCTCTAAAACGGATTCTACCTCTTCGCCTCTGTAATAATAGGTCGAATAAGTGGTAACGCGCACCGTCGGGACGGCAATGACGACATTTATTATTACCTCTGCCGCAATAAGAACGCAAAGAACGTTTGACGCAAGCTTTTTCATCTTTACGTCCTTTGCCTGCAAAAATGCGCTGAGTATTATAATATATACAGCGGCAAGCGCCATGCATCCGAACACCGTTGCCTTTTCCGACTCCCTTATTGCGCAAAGCGGAACGGCGACGGACAGTATCACCGCCGCGATATATCCGAGCTTTGCGTCCTTGATATCAAGAACCGTATATGCCCGATATGCCGTCACTATCAGCGCAAAAGAGAATATGAACGCAAATCTGTACGGAACCATGTTCGTATCGTGGAATCCGTGCCATGCGAAATTAAGTATATTCAAATTCATGCTCAAAAGCAGAAATACAAGTACAGCAGCCGCCGTGCATTTTTCTCTGATTTTTATCTTCCTCGACGTAAGGAAAAATCCAAGCAGAATCACAGATATAAATCCGCTGAAAATATTGGGCAGTCCTTCCTTTGCCGCGGGTTCAACGAAGGACGACATGCGCCCTATTATATCGATAAACGATTCCGTAAACTTTACCGAGCCTGTAAAGCTCTTCTCCGCACTGTAGGAATTTTGCAGCGCGTTATACGTCGGCAAGGTTATAAACGCGGTAAACGCAAGCCCTATCAGGGAGAATACCGCAATAAGCCCAAGCTTCTTTAAAAATTCCTTTCTCCCTATACCAGATATCACGCACTCCGCAAAAAAATATATTGCCGTGAAAATACATATCATATATCCGATATAGAAATTGAATATCACCGCCAGCGCCAGCGAGACCGTATAAAGTACTACCTTATTCTCCTTTACCAGCATATGCACGCCGAGCATTACAAGCGGAAGCATTGCCACGCTGTCAAGCCACATTACGTTCCAGTAGTAGCCCAAAACATAGCCGCAGAGAGCGTATAAGGCTGAAAACGCCACAACGGAAAAATCCTGTCTGCCGAATACCTTTTTAAGATATATCGAGAAAAACAGCCCCGAAAAGCCGACCTTTATCGCAACAAATACAGTAAGTACGTCTCTCAGGCTTTCCTTTGTAAAGAACACGGTAAACAAATTCAGTATGCTTGCGCAGTAATATGCAATAAGCGCGAGAAAATTTGTGCCCATGCCTATTCCTTCGGAATACAGAAGCGACTGACCTGTTTTAAGCTTTTCCTGCAATTCGCACAAAAACGGATAATATTGATGCCAAAGGTCGGTAACAAGTATCTGCTTATCGCCGAAGGGATGCACTCCGTTAAACGCAAATACCGCATACAACGCGAGCATGGGCAGCAGAAAAGCTGCTGCCCCGATTTTAAATTCCTTACTTTTTATAAAATCTCCGAACTTCTTCATTGATACGCCTCACATCATTCTTTATCCTTAATTACTTCCTTCAGGGACGCCGCCAATGTTGTAAGGTTCTGTATCTCGGAAGGAATTATAAGCTTTGTTGACTTGCCGTCTGCCACCTTTTCAAGCGTTTCCAGACTTCTGAAAGCAATGGTAGACTGCGCGGGATTTGCGTTGTTTATCAATTCAATACCCTTTGCGATAGCGCTCTGCACCTGCAATATTGCCTCGGCGTTGCCCTCCGCCTCGCGGATTTTTGCCTCCTTGGACGCCTCTGCGCGAAGAATCGCGCTTTCCTTTTCGCCTTCTGCCACAAGTATCGCGCTTCTCTTCTCGCCCTCAGCGCGAAGGATAGACTCTCTTCTCTCGCGTTCAGCCTTCATCTGCTTTTCCATCGCGTCCTGTATTTCCTTTGGCGGAATGATGTTCTTAAGCTCGACCCTGTTTATCTTTATTCCCCACGGATCTGTAGCCGTGTCAAGTATCGTGCGCATTTTCGCGTTGACCGTATCGCGGGATGTAAGCGTTTCGTCAAGCTCCAAATCACCGATAATATTACGAAGGGTAGTCGCGGTCAGTGTTTCTATCGCCATCATGGGGCGCTCCACTCCGTAGGTATAGAGCTTCGGATCGGTTATCTGGAAATATACAACGGTGTCTATCTGCATTGTTACGTTATCCTTTGTGATAACCGCCTGAGGTTTGAAATCCGCCACCTGCTCCTTCAGGTTTACCGAGCTTGCGATGCGGTCTATAAAAGGAACCTTGAAATGCAGTCCCACACCCCATGTCTCTGTATAAGCCCCAAGCCTTTCAATGACCATTGCCCTTGCCTGAGGTACAATTCGCATATTTGCAACGACCAACGCAATTATAATAATCAATAAAATTACAATCATAACAGTCATTTTATATTACCCTCGCTTTCTCTTTTACAACCAATTTAACGCCCTCGATTTTGAGAACCTCAACTATTGCTCCCCGCTCTATCGCCGAATCGGACTTTGCCGACCAAAGCCGCCCCTGTATCTCGACTGTGCCGGTACACAGTACAGGATCTATCTTTTCCGTCACAAAAGCATCCTTTCCGATAAGTATATCTGCATTTGTAGGCTGATGGTTCTTTTTCAGCCTGTCGCTGAAAAACCTTTTAAAGACTATAAGCGAAGCCGCCGAAACAACCGCGAATACAGCCGTCTGTGTTAAAACTCCGGCTCCCGCGCACGCTGCTATACAGCCCGCTATGCTTCCCACGGCAAACCATATGGAAACCAAATTTACCGTAACAGCCTCTATCACAATAAAAAGCACCGTCAGTCCAAGCCAGTATAACGCGCTCACAACATCACCCCGCTCGCTCTTATAATGATATCAATTTGTTGAACTCCGCCACTCTGTTAAGCACGACAGCGGCCTCAGCCCGCGTCATATTATCCTTCGGTCTGATAAGACCTGTATCATCGCCCTGTATTATTTTTGCCCTGATCATAGCCGCAACGCTGTCAAGAGCGTATTCGGATATATCCGTATTATCCGCGAAAGAGCCTACATACTTCTGCGCGTCGTCCATTTCACGCACCTTATTCATATAACGCATCGTGCGGAAAAGTATCGTGCAAATATCCTGCCTCGTTATTGATTCATCAGGGCGGAAATTGCCGCCCTCATCGCCTAATATCAGGTTCAAGCCTCTTGCAGTCATGACCGGCTCGTAACAGTATCTGCTTTCATCGACATCCTTAAACGCCTCGGCATCGCCCTCCGATTTAAGAGCGCAAACCTTTACAAGCATTGTCACAAAATCACCGCGAGTCACATTTTCTCCCGGCAGGAAGGACTCATCCGCTATATTTTCAAGAGCGCCCAGCTGATACATTACCGACACCGCTTTCTCAGCCCAGTCGTAGCCGAGCATATCGTCGTAAGGCGTTATCGGATCGGGTTCTTTTATAATATATACCTTGTCTCCGTCACTATCCTCCGTAATGGAAAATACGGCGTTGCCAAGCCTCGCAACATAGAAAATATCCCCGTTTTCGGAGGCTTCTTTCCTTCCGATAAGCGTTTCAAGCCCTTCTCCGTCTATCTTAACTTCAAACTCGCCTGCGGCAGTCGCCTCAAAAAGGATTGAGCAAAGTATCTCCTCCGAGCTTCCCGTTATGGTAAGATCGGCGGCAACCAAAGAAAACGTACCGTCAGTATTGTCAAAATCGTTTTGCAATACAACAAAATTGTTTGTATAAACAGGGGCGATTACCTGCGCCATTGAAGCGTCGAAGCTGCCCTGAATCTGAAACGAAAGATACGGCTCGGGATTTGTGACGGCGAACGACACAAGGAACTGATCTCCCACCTCTATGCTCTCACTGTCGCAAACGGGCTTAAGCTCCATTGCTGTTCCCGAAAGTATTTCTCCGAGATCTATGGCGCCCTCCGCAAACACCGTAAGCTGTGAAAACGCCAAAAATGCCGTAATTATAAAACAAATTATCTTCTTCATGAATTTCTCCTCTATTGATATAAGGTTTCTGTGTTCTCCTCGGATGCACCGATATCTATATATACATCGCCCTGATAAGAATACGGGTCGGTCATGGATTCCACGCTTTCCGACACCACATAATATCCTCCGTCAACAAGCTTTATGAAAATCTGACTGTAATAAAGATTTCCGTCTGTTTTAAGGACCGTCACATCCGAGACATACATCTCCGTCTCCTCCACCTTTTCGGGCTCAGAGCAGGTGACCTCAATCGGAGCGTCAACGGAATAATATACATTCCAGCTTCCGTTATTTTTAATCTGTTCAAGGAATATTCCCTTTAACGAAGGCGAATACAGCGCGTACATAAGCGCTCCGTTCCCCTGCATTTTTGCCTGGCGCCATATATCAACCACCTCGTCCGCCGACTGTGCGCGAAACTCCGCAAGCTTTTCAGCCGAGGCTTCAATATCAAGGTTCCAAAATTCCTCCTGCGCCTCCTCCCCGGAAATTCCGCTTTCAATAAGCTTTTCCCCTCCGCATGCGCAAAGTGAAACGAGAACTGCCGATGAAAGCAAAAGCGCGGCGGTCTTCTTAATTTTTTCAATCATTTCTTCATTCCTCCTTGTTCATCGAGTCATTGCGGAAAAAGCATTCCGAATTTATTTTTTACGCCAAGCCTTCTTTTGTATTCATTATATAATACTTTTTCTCTTATTTCAACTAAATAATTTGACAATTTCAACAATCTCCTCTTCTTTGGCGCATACTGCGAAGGCATACCCCTCCTCTGCGGAAAAAGTCTTTATTGACGCGTCCTCCCTTTTTGAAAGACGCACTCCCTCAGAAAAGCCTATTCCTTTGTACTTCAGATATGCCTCCTCCTTTACCCATGCCTCAAAAAAATCGTCCTCCGTGCAGATTTCCTCCTCGGGAAAGCACCTTCGTGCAATCCTTTCGTAGCTTTTGACGGCGCGTTTTTTTTCAACATCAGCCCCCACTTCCTGCCGCGATACCGCGCAAATAAGCAAATTAAAGCTGTGCGATACCGAAAAAAACACTTCTTCCCCTTTAACATACGGTTTTCCGTACCTTCCCCTGAAAAATGCAAATGACTCTCCCTTCTTGCCCGTAAACCTTTCAAGGGCGTCCCTCGCGCAGAGCTCGGAGGATATTGAATTGTCATATCTGTAAATGTAGACCTTCATAAGCTTTATCACAAACAATCGAGGCAAGCCGAAGCTTGCCTCATCATACTTTTCTGAAAGCACTGCTTAACCAATGCCTGTCGCTGAAAATATTCTGTTTATTTATTGAGATATTCGTACAGACGAACCGCAACCGTAGCCGCCGTCTCACGGTTTACATAATCCTTTGGCAGGAACTGACCGAACTGATCGCCCGTCATAAGACCTGTCTTGTTCACAGTTGCCACTCCGCTTGCAGCCCACGAGGAAATGTTCGCGCTGTCCGCGAAGTTTGAAACGTCGCTTATTCCCGCGTCTCCCACAATTCTTGAAATGAGCACCGCCATTTCTTCACGGGTGATGTATGTCGTCGGAGAGAATGTAACCGCATTTGTACCCTGTACATAGCCCGCCGAGTAAGCCGCCATTACAACGCCGTAGCACCAATCTGAGGGCGAAACATCGGTGAATACCTGATTGTAGCTCCCGGGATCCGTATCAAGACCGAGTATTCTTGCTATAACAGCTGTAAATTCGGCTCTTGTAATACCTCTGAGCGGTTCAAAATAACCGTATGTCGTACCTGACATCAGCCCGTAATTGTACGCCTTGTCTATGTTGGCAACCGCCCACGCGTCAATGTTCGTATCGGGATAATATACGCTCAACCGATCTCCGTCGTCAACATTGGTATTTATTATATCTCCCTGACTCCAATCGTCATCATCATCGTTACCGGGCTTTGTATCCACCCACTGCTCTGTAGGAGCTTCAGTCGGCTCATCTACCTCAACATAATCGTCGGGCGTCTTTCCGGATGTGGATGTTGTCGCCTTAGTGGCAGTCGTTGTCTTCTCGGTGTCTGTACTAGTACCGGTGGGCTTGGTCGTGCCGGTATATGTAAGCTCAACCGAACGATATACATACTCGGGCATATAATTGTCTCCCGATACTATATGCTCGCCCCACTGAAGCTCGTATGTTCCCTTGTAATCCACAGCCGCGAGCCTTACCATGCCTGCCGAATCCGTTCTGTATCGAACGGAGCTTCCGCTTCCGTCAAAGTAAACGTTAAGTCCGCTTACAGGCTCGGTAAACTCATCGTCGTAATAGAAATAAGCTCTTACCGTGCTGCCGCTTACGAGATCGTCGTCAATATTGTAATATACATATTTCGTATCGGAATCTCCGAAATAGAATATGATATCATCGCCGGTGTAAACATCAACCTGCTTGAGGTTATCGTCGGGACCGAACGCCATGCCGTTTACCGTCACATACCAAGCGCTTTTGCTTGTTATATCGCCGTTGCTGTGCGAATAATATCTTGAGGAGGAGCTTGTTCCGAGATATGTAAAGTTATTGCGCGCCGAATTTACTTCATATTCAATATCCACAGCCTTAAGATCGAATACTTCCATCGCATAGTTGTAAAGGTCGTACTCCTCAATCTTCGCCGAAGATGCGGGCGTATAAGGCTCAAGGAGAGTATGGTAAGCTCCCTCAACCGCTACCGAAGCCTGGGTATAGCCGTTACGCTCCGTAACAAAGTCAAAGTCCTTAGAGCAAAGATACGGAGCCGTCTTGGATGACGAGGACGTGGAATAATACGCCACTCTCAGACTGCCGCCCTGATAGCTTGATATGAAGGACGACGTTATCTTTGACGACTTGTAAATACCGCTCGCGTTTGTCGTATAAGTTGTGGAATATTTAGTCGCGTTTCTCTTGAAGAGATATACCTTTGCACCCTTTATGGGCTTAGATGTAACCTCAAAGGTATCGGGGTCTGTGATCTGCTGTTCAACATATACCTCAAGATAATCGTTAAGAGAAAGACCTCCTGTGGGAGAAACGGTTACAACGGGGTAGCCCGTAACACCGGGAACACCGTAGTAAATAACAATTTCATCGCCCGACTTTACTGTTCTGTCAGCCATCGATTCGGGATAGTTTTTACCGTTGAGGAAATACATCCACTCCGCCGTGGGCAGATTTGTAGTACCGTTGTCGCGAAGATATGTAGAGCCTGTAGCCGTTGTTGCGATACGCTCAATCTTTGAACCGTCGGTACTCAGTCTGTACTTGCGGTCGACAACCTCTTCGAGAAGGTACTCCGCAACGGAAAGAACCGTCGGTGTATCGTAGAGCTGGTCAAGCGATATTGTCTGCTTGTCCACATAGCGCTCCGTGTAGCCGTCAATCCAGATAGTTACCTTTCCGCTTCCGTCGCCTTCGCCGTCATCATCGGATGTGCTTGTGCTCGACTTTGTAACGACAAAATCCTTCATCGCGGAGAAGGAACCTCCGTTATCGCTTACCGTCACTGTATAGACAGCGCCTGCCGAAGCGTTTCTGAGCGAATACGAATATTCACCGTCTTCAAACTCATCAACCGTAGCTCTTTTCATAATGCTCTCAAAAACATCATCGTCATCGCTTTCAATCTGTATGTTGACAAGCGAAATAGCCGGGTCGTTGACAACACCCGATACAACTACCGTTGAACCCTGTTTATAAGAAGACGAAATCGATATCTCTATCGGATCTCCTTCAAAGCCCGTCGTCGGTTCGGTCGTCGGCTCGTCTGTAGGCTCGTCCGTCGGCTCGTCCGTAGGCTCTGTTGCCTGCTCTTCCGCCGTTCCGCTCTCCTCGGCATCACCGTCGGCGGCAAATACATTTACCATGCCGCACATTGTGAAAATCATGCTGAGTGCAAGAAACAACGCCAAAATTTTCTTTACCATAAAGAACCCTCCCTAAGGATTTAGTTTAACAAAATAGGATACCTTTTATAGTATAACATACGAAAAGAGATATTTCAATGATAATTTTTTATTTTTATATTATTAAATTTTTCCTCCGTATGCTCCCCTTACATTATTAATACTTTCCGGAAGCCCGAAAAGTTGCACCGAATTAAAAAAATTCGGACAAATAATTTTCAACCGAATTACTTGTCCGAATTTTTACATATCTCCCGCAAGATAAAGGCAAAGCGATGCGGTCACCAAGCCTGCCGTCTCCGTTCGCAGTATCCGTTTACCAAGCGTAACTCTTCTTGCGCCGTGCTTTTCGGCTTCATTGACCTCGCTTTCTTCAAATCCGCCCTCGGGGCCGATAAATATCGCGAGGGATTCCGCCCCCTTAAGGACAGAGGCGTCAAGTTTCCCCTCCCGCTCGCACTCGTAGGGTATTATCACCGCGTCGCAGCTATCCGCCATTTTCAGCGCCTCTTCAAACGGCGCCGCCGCTTCAACCTTCGGAACAAAGGCTCTTCCGCACTGCTTCGCGGCTTCAAAGGCTATACGGTTGTAGCGTTCAGTCTTTGCGTCCTTTTCGATTTTCGCCACCGCGCGCTTCGTTGCAACGGGTACTATGCGGCTGACGCCTACCTCCACAGCCTTTTGTATAATCAAATCCATCTTTGGGTTTTTGGGTATCCCCTGAAAGAGCGTTATTTTAAGCTTCGGCTCCGTCTCGGAATCGTAACGGCGCAAAACCTTGGCAAATACCCTTCTCTGCTCCGCCGCTTCCACAACGGCGTCGGCGCAGTGACCCTCCGCGTCAAAGACCGTTATTTCCTCTCCCCGCTTAATCCGCAGCGCCTTTACCGCATGGTTTGCCTCTTCGCCCTCCAATACTATCGTATCCTTTTCAAAGCTTTCCTTATCCGCAAAAAAATTAGGCATTTTCGACTCCTATCTGCACACAAATGCGTACCAGTCTCCGTCGTGCTTTATCTCTTCCGTAATAAAGCCGTTTTCTCTCAGGGCTCTCTCAACCTCGGGCTCTCTGAAATCGATTATGCCCGAGCATATAAAATATCCGCCCTGCTTCATAAAGCTCCTCGCCATTCCCGAAAGCGGGATTATAACATCTGCGACTATGTTTGCGACTACTATATCGTATTTTCTGTCGGAAAGCTTTTTCTGCAAAGCCCTGTCCGAAAGCACGTTCCCGCATTCAACCGTATATATATCCCTGCCCACGTTGTTGAGAGCCGCATTTTCGTAAGCTGTTTTCATGCAATTTGGGTCTATATCCGCCGCATATGCAAACGACGCTCCCAAAAGCAGACTTATAATGCTCAGTATGCCGCTCCCGCAGCCAAGGTCTGCAACCGTCATTCCCTTTTTTATCACCTTTTCCAGCGCCTCAACGCACATTCTCGTGGTCTCGTGCTGTCCGCTTCCGAATGTCATGCCCGGATCTATTTCAAAAACAAGCTTGCCCTCCGCGTTTTCCACGCTTTCCCAATGCGGCTTTATGATTATATTATCACCCACATAAAGGGGCTTAAAATATTGACGCCAGCTGTTTTCCCAGTCCTCCTGCGCCAAATTTTCTGTTGTGCATTCAAGATCTCCGTAATTTCCCTCATCCTTTATCGCGTCAAGGGCGGAGCGAATCAAAGCCTTTTTCTCCTGCGCGGCGCTGTCGTCCTCTATATAGACCTTAACCTTAGTTTCGCCCTGCTTTTCACGGTAAAGGCTTTCGTCCACATAATCCCAATACTGATGATTTTCCTCCAAAAACGTGTTGAAATCATCCTTATCCTCTATTTCAAAGCCGACTATTCCCACAGCAGTCAGCGCATTGCAGACGGGGTCTATCCCCTCGGCTGTAGTGTGTATTGCTATCTGAAGCCAGTTCATGGTTCTCTCCTTGTATTATCTGTTGAAATAATCTCTCACCTTGTTTTTCCACTTCTTCTGCTGATTATAGTTTCTGTCGTTTGTCTCCTCGGCAAACTTAATAAGCAGCTCTCTCTGCTTCTGAGTAAGATCCTTCGGTATTTCCACGTTCACTACCACATACTGGTCGCCTCTTCCGCTGCCGTTGGGATAAGGTATCCCCTTTCCGCGCATACGGAATTTCGTTCCGCTTTGAGTTCCCTCCGGAATTTTATGCTTTACCCTTCCGTCAAGGGTGGGAACGTCAAGCTCGCATCCGAGCGTTGCCTGAACGAAAGTTATCGGCATCTCAACGTAAACGTCGTATTCGTCGCGCTCGAATATATCATGCTGCCTGATGCTTATAACAACATACAAATCTCCGCTCGGCCCTCCGTTTTCTCCCGCGTCGCCCTTTCCGCGGACGCGAAGCGACTGCCCGTCGTCAACGCCTGCCGGAATATTTACCGATATTTTATCTGTCATGCGCTTTTTGCCGGTTCCCTGACAGATGGGGCATCTCTCTCTTATTATGCTGCCCTTGCCTCTACATTCGGGGCAAGTGGTATTTGTCTGAATCTGTCCGAACGGCGTATTCTGCACGCTTCTTATCTGCCCTGTGCCGCCGCAGCGCGAGCAGGTCTGGGGGCTTGTGCCCTTCTTCGCGCCGCTGCCCGAGCACGCCGCACAGCTCTCCACCCTTGTCACGTTTATATCCTTCTTGCAGCCGAAGGCAGCCTCTTCAAAGCTAAGCTCAACTCTTGCGCGGATATCCCGCCCCTTTTGCGCCGCGTTTTTTCTCGAGCCGCCGCCGAAGCCGCCGCCGAAAAAGCTTCCGAATATATCGCCCAAATCGCCGAAATCGCCGAAGCCGCCGCTAAATCCGCCTTGACCGCCGTAGTTTGGGTCAACTCCGGCATGACCGAACTGATCGTAGCGCGACTTCTTCTCGGGATCCGACAGCACACCGTAAGCCTCGCCTATCTCCTTGAATTTTTCCGCCGCATCGGGATTATCCTTGTTAAGGTCGGGATGGTACTGCTTTGCAAGCTTTCTGTACGCCTTCTTTATATCATCGGCGCTCGCATTCTTGTCGATTCCGAGCACCTCGTAATAATCTCTTTTTTCAGCCAAAATATTCACCTCATATTACATACGACAGAGCCGAGCCAAAAGGCCCGACTCTCCGCACCTTATATTATTACTGCTGCTGATCGTCCTGAGTAAACTCCGCGTCATAAACGCCGTCAGCTCCGGGACCTCCGGGCTGTCCCTGCGCCCCGCCCTGACCGGGCTGCTGATAAATCTTCGGCGCTATTTCATAGAACTTCTTTGTAAGTGCGTCTACCGCGCTCTTTATAGCTTCCGTATCCGTACCCTTAAGAGCTTCCTTAACCTTTGCAATCTCAGCCTCTATTCCGCTCTTTTCCTCCGCCGTTATCTTGTCTGCAACCTCGCCGAGGGTCTTTTCGCACTGGTAAACCATCTGATCGGCGTTGTTCCTTGTGTCTATATCTTCCTTGCGCTTCTTATCCTCTTCGGCAAACTGCTCCGCTTCCTTTACAGCCTTGTTTATCTCAGCCTCGGAAAGGTTGCTCGACGCCGTAATGGTAATCTTCTGCTCCTTGCCTGTGCCGAGATCCTTCGCCGATACGTTTACTATACCGTTTGCGTCAATATCAAATGTAACCTCAATCTGCGGTACTCCGCGCGGCGCGGGAGCAATGCCGTCGAGCATGAAGTTGCCGAGGGTCTTGTTCTGTGCCGCAAATTCTCTTTCGCCCTGAAGAACATGGATATCAACCGCAGGCTGATTGTCGGCAGCCGTAGAGAATATCTGGCTCTTTCTTGTGGGGATGGTTGTATTTCTTTCGATAAGCTTTGTGCATACGCCGCCCATTGTTTCAATACCGAGGGAAAGGGGCGTTACATCAAGCAGAACTATGTCCTTAACGTCGCCCGCAAGAACGCCTGCCTGAATAGCCGCGCCTATCGCAACACATTCATCGGGGTTAATTCCCTTATGCGGCTCCTTGCCGATAAGCTTTGCAACCGCGTCGTTTACAGCGGGGATACGGCTCGAACCGCCGACCATAAGCACCTTGTCAATGCCGCTTGCGGAAAGACCGGCGTCCTTAAGAGCGTTTCTCGTAGGACCGAGCGTTCTTTCAACAAGGTCGGCTGTAAGCTCGTTGAACTTCGCTCTTGTGAGAGTAACGTCAAGATGCTTCGGACCTGTTGCGTCTGCCGTGATGAAGGGGAGGTTTATGTTGCTCGTCGTGAGACCGGAAAGCTCTATCTTAGCCTTTTCAGCCGCTTCCTTAAGTCTCTGGAGCGCCATCTTATCCTGCGAAAGGTCAATTCCGTTTTCCTTCTTGAACACAGAAACAAGATAATCGATAATCTTCTGATCAAAGTCGTCGCCGCCGAGATGCGTATCGCCGTTTGTAGCAAGAACCTCAAATACGCCGTCGCCTATTTCAAGTATGGACACATCGAACGTACCGCCGCCGAGGTCATATACCATTATCTTCTGATTATCTTCCTTGTCCATGCCGTAGGCAAAGGCTGCGGCGGTGGGCTCGTTTATAATTCTGAGCACCTCAAGACCCGCAATTTTGCCCGCGTCCTTTGTCGCCTGCCTCTGAGAATCCGAGAAGTATGCCGGAACGGTGATAACCGCCTGCGAAACCTTTTCGCCGAGATAGCTCTCCGCGTCCGCCTTAAGCTTCTGGAGTATCATTGCCGAAATCTCGGGCGGAGTGTAGCTCTTCGAGCCGATGTTTACCCTGTAGCTTTCGCCCATGTGCCTCTTTATGGAGAGAACCGTCTTGTCGGGATTCGTAACGGCCTGACGCTTTGCGCTCTGACCTACAAGCCTCTCTCCGTCCTTTGTGAACGCTACAACAGACGGTGTTGTTCTGGAGCCTTCCGCGTTTGCGATAACAACGGGCTCGCCGCCTTCAAGAACGGCAACACACGAGTTTGTTGTACCTAAGTCAATACCTATAATCTTTGCCATGTTATTACTTCCTTTCAATTGTTTTATTTAATAAGCGCTGATTGATTCTAAAATGCTGTTTTTTTAAGCCTTGATATTGCTTCCTTTAATCAGTTTGCCACCTTTACCATGCTGTAGCGGACTATTCTGTCGCCTATTTTGTAGCCCTTTTGGAACTCCTCCACAATTTCGCTTTCGCCGTAGGCTTCGTCCTCAACGTGCATTACCGCGTTGTGAAGCTTCGGATCAAACCTCGTGCCGACAGCCTCAATGTATTCCACTCCCGCGCTTTTCAGCGAGTCCTCGAACTGCTTCTTTACCATTTTAAGTCCCTCGTAAAGCGGATCCGACTCGCTTGACGCCGCAAGCGCCCTTTCAAGATTGTCAAGCACCGGCAGAAAAAGCGCCGTAACGGTTGACTTTGCCTCGGGATAAATGCTTTCCTTTTCCTTAATCGTTCGTTTACGGTAATTATCATATTCGGCAGCCAATCTTATATACTTGTCGTTCAAATCGGCAAGCTCCTTTTCATAGTCGCGCTTGTTTTCCGTATCCTCCTTCGGATTTTCATTTTTTTCTTCATTCTCGTCGTTTTCGAGAATTTCTTCTTTCTTATTATCCATCATATCACCTCTATTCTTCATCATAAAAAACATGCGTCAAAATCGTTTCAAGCTTTGAATTTATTGTTTCAAGGGAAGAAACAATCCTTGCGTAATTCATTCTCGTGGGGCCTATAACCCCTATCTTGCCTCTCAGCTTTCCTCCGGCATGATAGTTTGCAAGAATTATGCTCGTATCCTTCATCTCTTCAAGCCCGGTCTCGCTTCCGATAACTACCTTTATAGCGTCCGAATCGGGCGCCGAAAGGGAAAGAACCTTGGATGCGTTTTCCCTGTTATCGATAAACTTTAAAAACTCTCTCGCCCGTTCTATGTTGCTGAATTCGGGGTGATTAAGTATATTTGCCGCGCCTCCGACATAGACCTCGGCAGCGGTTTCATTCAGGCAATCAAGCACAAAATCAAGCACCGCCTTGAAAAAATCCTTGTACTGCCCCATGGCGTTGTACACAAGAAGTATCCTCGGCTCGTCTATCTCGTTTGCGGACAAGCCCGCAAGCTGCGAGTTAAGAAAATCCGATATTGCGTCAATCTCTTCATAGGTTATATTTCCCGCAACCCTTATCTTTTTATTCTTTACCGCCCCGCCGTCAAGCACGACAACGATTAAAGCCGTGTTCTTTTCTATCATTATCATCTTGACGTTCACCACTCTCGCGCCCGAAAGCGTGGGCATGGTCATTACCGTAGGGCAAAGGGTTATCTTCGATATAACGTCCGAAACGCTCGATACAACGCTGCTTAGATTTATATAGCTTCGCTGCAGCGCCTTATTCAGCTTGTCGATTTCCTCCACCGTTGCATTGTAGCGGTGCATAAGCGAATCGACATAAAACCTGTACCCAAGCTGTGACGGAACTCTTCCCGCCGAGGTATGCGGCTTGTCAAGAAAGCCCATCTCCTCCAAATCCGCCATCTCGTTTCGTATCGTGGCGGCGCTGAGTCCGAGGTCGTGGTTCTTGGCAATATTTCTCGACCCCACAGGCTCGGCAGTGGCTATATAGTCCTCAACTATTGCCTGTAATATCAGCTTTTTTCTCTTTCCTAAATCCAT
Organism: uncultured Oscillospiraceae bacterium; assembly: GCA_964537125.1. Classification (GTDB taxonomy): domain Bacteria; phylum Bacillota; class Clostridia; order UMGS1883; family UMGS1883; genus CAZIBK01. The sequence goes on along the minus strand of CAZIBK010000006.1, from coordinate 167 downwards.
AAAGCTCTCGCCTCTGTCTGCTCTGAGAAAATTCTTTGTTAGCACTCAATCACTCTGAGTGCTAACATTAAAATACCACTACATTCCTCGCTTGTCAATAGTTAATTTTAAAAATTTTTAATTAAATTTGAAAACAATTTGTTTGTTCCCGCAAAATGCCCCCTTTT
>CAZIBK010000005.1:0-25426 GCA_964537125.1 uncultured Oscillospiraceae bacterium | reverse complement strand
CAAAATGCTGACCGATTTTTTCATTTTCCATCATCCTTTACTTTATAAAAATACCTATATACCTATATTATATAATATATTATAAATTCGCATGGCTGTCAAGCGGAGGGAAATAAAAACAGCGGAAGCTTTCTTCCGCTGTTTTTATTCTGACGGCAGAGCCGTTTTGTTACATTGCGCGAACTATCTTTCCGCTGCGAAGGCAACGGCTGCAAACATGGATAGTCTTAGGCGTACCGTTTACGAGCGCCTTAACGGTTCTTACGTTGGGTTTCCACGCTCTGTTGGAACGGCGATGAGAATGGCTCACTTGGATACCGAATGTAACACCCTTACCGCATACATCACACTTTGCCATAGCAAAACTACCTCCTTAGCAAAAAGTTGTAAACTATTGCGGCGAGGCGCAATAGCCGATTATTATTTATGATTCATGCACGGCTTATTGTAGCAAATAAAAGCGCAAATTGCAAGAGTTTTTTTGAAAAAAATCAAAAAAAATATTTAAATATGCGTCTCTTTGGGCAAAACGTGCTTGACGGAGAGAAAGTTTTGAACTATAATATCATAGATTAGATTTAACAGATACGAGGATGTACGGTAAAATGAAGATAACAACTCTTGACACGACGCTTCGCGACGGAGCGCAGAGCGCGGCGGTATCGTTTTCGGTAGAGGACAAAATAAAGATAGTAAAGCTGTTGGATGCTCTCGGGATCGATTTGATAGAGGCGGGGAATCCCTCCTCCAATATAAAGGACGCGGAGTTTTTCAGAGAGATTAAAAAGGTGAAGCTCAATCACGCCAATCTTGTCGCCTTCGGCAGCACAAGGAGAGTGGGAGCGAAAGTTGAAGAGGACGCTCTTGTGGAGGCGCTTCTTTCGGCGGAGACACAATATGTTTCGATATTCGGCAAGTCGTGGGATCTGCACGTTACGGATATATTGAAAACAACTCCCGAGGAAAACCTCGCAATGATAAAGGAAACGATAGAATACTGCGTTTCAAAGGGCAAAAGAGTGGTTTTCGACGCGGAGCATTATTACGACGGCTACAAGCACAATCCCGAGTATGCCGTTGAGGTGATACGGACTGCCTCCGAGGCGGGCGCGGAGGTTATTTGCCTGTGCGACACGAACGGAGGGTGCTTCCCCGACGATATGTACGACATAACAAAAAAGGCGTGCGGGAGCGTGGAGTGCGAGGTGGGCATTCACACCCATGACGACGCGGGGCTTGCCGTGGCAAACGCCCTGATGGCGGTAAAGGCGGGCGCGAAGCACGTCCAAGGTACGCTGAACGGTATCGGCGAGCGGTGCGGGAACGCAAACCTCGGAACTATAATTGCAAATCTGCAGCTAAAGCGCGGATATGATGTGATACCGCGGGAAAATATGCAGCGCCTGACGGAAATAAGCCGCACGGTTGCGGAGATTTCAAACATTTCGGTGAACGGGATGCCTTATATAAGTAAGAATGCCTTTTCACACAAGGCGGGAATGCATATAGACGGGGTGAGGAAACGCTCCGAATCCTTCGAGCATGTCGATCCGTCAACGGTGGGAAACGAAAGAACCTTCCTCGTTTCCGAGGTTGCGGGCAGGAGCGCAATTCTGCCTGTCATACAAAAGGTGGATCCGTCGATAGACAAGAATTCCCCAAAAATAGGGGATGTTATAGAACGCCTCAAGGAGCTTGAATTTGAGGGGTATCAATTCGAGGCGGCGGAGGCGAGCCTTTACATAGTTATAACAGAGGTTTTGGGAATAAAGAAGAGCTTCTTTGAAATAGAACGCTTCAGAATAATGATAGAGCAGGATCAGCTTCCGAACATGAAGGAGGATGACTACGCTTCGGCAATAGTTAAGGTAAGAGTGGGCGACGAGTACGAGATAACCGCCGCGGATTCGGATTCGGGTCCGGTAAACGCGGTGGATATTGCGCTCAGAAAATCCCTTGAGAGGTTTTATCCTTCGCTTAAGGATATGCGCCTTACGGATTATAAGGTAAGAGTGCTTGACACAGGCGCGGCGACAGGCGCAACAACACGCGTTCTTGTCGAATCTACGGACGGCAGAAACAGCTGGACTACGGTCGGCGTTTCAAAGGACGTTATAATGGCGTCGCAGAAAGCGTTGGTGGATTCGATAGTATATAAACTGCTTCAGGATGAAAAAATCAATTAACTTTAGGAGGCATTGCATAACATGGGACAGACAATGACACAAAAAATCCTTGCCGTTAAGGCGGGAAAGGAAAGCGTTAAGGCGGGCGAGCTGGTGCTTATAAATATCGATCTCGCGATGGCAAACGATGTTACGGGCCCCGTGGCGGTAAACGTATTTAACGCGGGCGGACTTGAAATGAAGGATCCCGACAAGGTTTGCTTCGTGCTTGACCATTTCACGCCGACAAAGGACATAAAGAGCGCGCAAAACTGCAAAAAGGTAAGAGAATTTGCGCACGCTCACGGGGTTAAGAAATTCTTTGAGGGCGGATGCGCGGGCGTTGAACACGCAATCCTTCCGGAAAAAGGCATTGTCAAGGCGGGAGACGCAATAATCGGCGCGGACTCTCACACTTGCACATACGGCGCGCTCAACGCCTTTTCCACCGGCGTGGGCAGCACGGATATGGCAATCGGCATGGCAAAGGCAAAGGCGTGGATGAAGGTTCCCTCGGCTCTCTGCTTCAACCTTACGGGCAAGTTTAAGAAGGGCGTGAGCGGAAAGGATCTTATTCTCTACATAATAAGCAAAATAGGCGTTGACGGCGCGCTTTACAAGTCTATGGAATTTGTGGGCGACGGCGTATCGGCTCTCACAATGGACGAAAGATTCACGGTCGCCAACATGGCTATTGAAGCGGGCGCAAAGAACGGCATTTTCATTGCGGACGAAAGGACCGTCGAATACATGGAAAAGGCGGGAGTTTCCGAGTTTGAGACATATACTCCCGACCCTGACGCGGAATACGAAAGCGTTACGGATATTGACCTCGGAGATGTGCCGTACATGGTAGCGTTCCCTCATCTTCCCTCAAACGGAAAGACGGCGGAGGAGGCGGAAGCTCTTAAGGTAAAGCTTGATCAGGTTGTTATAGGCTCATGTACAAACGGAAGGCTTTCCGATCTTCGCATAGCGGCAGATGTTCTTAAGGGCAAAAGGGTTGCGGAGGATCTGCGGGTTATAATCATACCCGCAACGCCGAAGATTTACCGCGAGGCAATGGACGAGGGGCTGTTCTCGATATTCCTTGACGCGGGATGTATAGTTTCGCCCCCGACATGCGGTCCCTGCCTGGGCGGACACATGGGCATACTTGCCGACGGCGAAAGGGCAATAGCGACGACAAACCGCAACTTCGTAGGCAGAATGGGTCATGTGGACAGCGAGGTTTACCTTGCGTCTCCGCTCGTTGCGGCGACAAGCGCGCTCACGGGCTACATCACGGCTCCGAAGGACTGAAACAGAGAGGGAGGAACGAATCATGAACGTAAAAGGCAATGTTTTTAAATACGGAGATAACATCGATACGGACGTTATCATCCCCGCAAGATATCTCAATACGACTGTTGAAAAGGAGCTTGCGGCTCACTGCATGGAGGATATAGACGCGTCATTTGTAACAAAGGTGCATAGCGGCGACATTATGGTCGGCGGCTTCAACTTCGGCTGCGGCTCCTCTCGCGAGCACGCGCCCATCGCCATCAAGGCAAGCGGTATTTCGCTCATCATAGCAAAGAGCTTTGCGAGAATTTTCTACCGCAACTCAATCAATATAGGTCTTCCGATTCTCGAATCTCCCGAGTGTGTCGACGAGGCTGAGGCGGGCGACGTTATAGAGGCGGATCTTTCCGCCGGAATTATAAAGAATGTTACAAAGGGCAAGGAATATACGACTACGCCCTTCCCCGAATTTATTCAGGAGATAATTTCCGCGGGCGGTCTTGTAAAGTACGCTAAGGAAAGATTATAAGAAAGGGTGTTTGAAATGATAAAGAATATTGCTGTTATCCCCGGCGACGGTATCGGAGTTGAGGTTACAAGAGAAGCTGTAAAGGTGCTTGACGCAATCGGCGCAAAGTACAATCACGAATTTAAGTACGAATATCTCCTTGCCGGCGGCTGCGCCATTGACGAAACGGGCAAGCCCCTTCCCGAGGAAACGCTCGAAAAGGCGAAAAAGTCCGACAGTGTTCTTCTCGGCGCGGTAGGCGGCCCCAAGTGGGACAATATTCCGGGTATCCGCCCCGAGCAGGCTCTGCTGGGTCTTCGCGGAGGCTTGGGTCTTTACGCAAACCTTCGCCCGGCGGTTATGTATAAGGAGCTTGCCGACGCGTGTCCGCTTAAGAGCGAAATCACGGGCGACGGCATAGATATTATGATAGTGCGCGAGCTTACCGGCGGCATATACTTCGGCGAAAGCAAGAGAAGCGAGGACGGTCAGAGCGCATATGATACGGAGAGCTATTCCAAAAAGGAAATCGAACGTCTTCTCGTTCACGCCTTTGAAATAGCGATGAAGAGAAAGAAGCACGTTACTGTGGTGGACAAGGCTAACATCCTTGAAACATCAAGAATGTGGCGAGAGGTGACACGCGAGACAGCGCCCAAATACCCCGAGGTTGCGGTCGACTATCTCTATGTGGACAACGCCTCCATGCAGCTCGTGAGAAATCCCCTTCAATTTGACGTTATCGCAACTTCAAACATCTTCGGAGATATCCTCTCCGATGAAGCGAGCCAGATTACGGGCTCCATCGGTATGCTTCCGTCGGCGTCTCTGGGCGACGGAACCTTCGGTATGTACGAGCCTGTACACGGCTCTGCTCCCGACATAGCGGGAAAGAATATTGCCAACCCTCTTGCAACGATACTTTCCGCCGCAATGATGCTCCGCTACTCCTTCGGTATGACAAAGGAAGCCGACAACATAGAGGCGGCGGTTGAAAAGGCGCTTGAGGACGGACTCCGCACGGGCGATATTGCCCGCGGCGGCGATACGGTAGGCACCGCCGAAATGGGCGACGCCGTAGTGGCAAGGCTTTGATACGCAATTTATATCCGGATCTGTATATCGATTCAATATCATCAGTCACCGCCTCCATGCTCATAAAAAAGGGTATGGAGGCTGTGGTGCTTGATATAGATAACACCTTGGTGCCTCATAACTCCCCCAACCCGACAGAGGCTGTAAACTCCTTTTTGGACGATATGAGGAAAAACGGCATCAAGCTGTGCGTTGTTTCAAACAACCGAGAGGAGCGGGTAAAGTCCTTTTGCGAAAGGATAAACATACCCTGCTATGTTTACGGCGCATTGAAGCCGCGCGCCTACGGCTATGAAAAGGCGGCAGAGGCTATGAATACCGAGCCGTCGAAAATATGCGCCATAGGAGATCAGATATATACGGATGTTTGGGGAGGAAACCGCGCGGGCTGCTTTACCGTGCTGGTAAAGCCGATAGATTTGAAAAGCGAGGGGCTTCCGATTGCTTTAAAGAGGCTTTTGGAAAGACCTGTACTCAGAAGAATCCGGAGGAGAGGCATATGAACGTAACGGGAAAAACCGTTTGTCTCGGCGTTGTGGGCTGCCCTGTGGAGCACAGCATTTCTCCGCAGCTGCACAACACGCTGATTGAACAAATGCAGCTTGATTACATATACAGCGCTTACCGCGTGGAAAAGGGCGATATGAAAAACGCCATTGCCGGGATGAGGGCGCTTTCCATCCGGGGGCTTAACGTCACGGTTCCGCACAAGCTTGACGCGGCGCGCCTCTGCGACGAGCTTGACCCCTTTGCCGAAAGGATGGGCGCGTGCAATACTCTTGTGAACAACAATGGCGTCATAAAGGGCTACAATACCGACGGACCGGGCTTTATACGGAGCCTTGCGCGGAAGGGCGTTTATCCCAAGGGGAAAACCGCAGTTGTCATAGGCGCGGGCGGCGCCGCGGCAGGAATTGCAATGGCGCTTGCCGCTGAGGGCGCAAGTGTGGGCATAATGAACCGCACCGCCGAAAAGGCGGAGGCGCTCTGCAAAAGGATAAACGAATATTACTCTTTCGCGGCGAAGACCGTGACAAGCGCGCGGAACGCCGACATACTTGTAAACGCCACAAGCGTCGGCATGAACAGCGACAAAACACCCTTCGACCGTTTTGACGAGCTGAAGAAGGACGCGGTGGTCTGCGACGCGGTGTACTGCCCGAGAGAGACGGTATTTCTCAAAAAAGCCGCCGAAAACGGACACAAGACCGTAGGCGGCATAGGTATGCTCATAAATCAGGCGGTTATTGCCTTTGAGCTGTTTACGGGAAAAAAAGTGGGGCGGGAAGCGGTGGACTATCTTTACAAAATGACCGAGCTTGACCGCTCAATTGTGCTGACGGGCTTTATGGGAACGGGCAAGAGCGCCGTAGCGAAACGGCTGTGCCGCCTTACGGGGGCGGAGTATATAGATACGGACGATGAGATTGAACGCATAGAGGGCATGAGTATAACAGATATATTTGCCTCGCGCGGCGAAGAATATTTCCGCGACAGGGAGTCGGAGGTTATAAGGAGCCTTGCGGGGAAGAAGGGCGCGGTAATATCCCTCGGAGGGGGCGCCGTAATAAGGCGCGAAAATATCGATATTCTGCGAAAAAGCGCCTTTGTGGTATGCCTGAATGCCGATATTGAGCGCGTTTACAAAAATATCGGGGCAAACACATCCTCCCGTCCGCTTCTTTCGGGGAAGACTATGGAGGAGGCGAAGGCGCTTCTCGACTCGCGAAGGGAAGCATATGAAAACTGCGATTGGGACATAGACGTGACGTATCTTGAAAAAGAGGTCACGGCAGATAAAATTCTTGACAGGTACATGAAAGAGGTGCAACCATGAGCGACAGCATAGCGGAAAGAATAGATACCGTCAGAGAAAACATAGCGGAAGCTCTTGAAAGAAGCGGAAGACGCGAAAAGGTGACGCTGATTGCCGTAACAAAAACAGTGGAGCCGGAGAGAATACAACAGGCGGTAGACTGCGGCTGCACGATTCTGGGCGAAAACAGAGTGCAGGAAATGATGGAGAAATATGACAGCGTTCGGGGAGCCGTGTGGCACCTTATAGGGCATCTTCAGAAAAACAAAGTAAAGTACGTTGTGGGAAAGGCGGAGCTTATTCATTCGGTCGATTCTTTTGAGCTGCTCTCGCAGATAAATGCCCGTGCGGAAAAGCTGAATACGGTGCAGGATGTATTGCTGGAATTAAATATATCGGGAGAAAAGAGCAAATATGGTTTGACAAGCGGGGAAATACCCGATATAATAAATAGGATAGAGGAGCTTAGGTCTGTCCGCGTGCGCGGATTTATGACAATGGCTCCAAAGAGCGATGACCCGGAGGATGCTCGCCCGGTGTTCAGGCGGGCGAGGGAAATATTCGATTCGTATCCGTCATTTGACATTCTCTCGATGGGAATGAGCGGCGATTATATTGCCGCAGTGGAAGAGGGCGCGACCGCGGTTCGGGTAGGATCGTTTATTTTCGGAAAAAGAAATTGATTCAGAAGGGAGAAGTAAAAATGGCATTTGTTGATTCTTTAAAAAGATTTGTGTTTCCGACAGTGGGAGACGATGAGGAGGAGACTGCTTCCGCAACGAGGGAGGAAAAGAAATCCTCTTACGATTCCCGTTCCTCGTCCTATTCCGAGGAGACGGCGTCTCCCGGAATAAAGAAAGCTAAGGTTGTGAACATAAACGCGGGCGTTGTGCAGAAGATAGTTGTCGTAAAGCTTGACACCTTTTCGGGAGCAAAGGATATAATCGACGACCTTAAGCAAAAGATGAGCATTGTATTCAATATAGCCCGTCTTGACCGCGCGGAAGCGGGACGTGCCGTTGACGTGGTTTACGGCGCCGCATACGCCCTTGACGGCAGTATGCAGAAGGTGTCGAACGATATTTTCATTGTAACGCCCTACGGCATGGAGATAATCGGCGATATTACCGAAAAGCTGCGCGACTCCGACGAATTTTCCTGGGATGTATAATGAATAACCGCGAAAAATTCCTTGCCGCGCTGCCTGTTGACGACAAGGAGGCTATGGCAAGGATATTTGATAAGGCTCTCGCCGCGGCAAAAAGCGGGAAGAGCGTCTTCACATCCTTTCTCTCGGAAAGGGAATATTCCGTATTTCTCGAAAGGGAGAGGCATATAGATGAAACAGGGTATATTGCATTCGGCGGCTACGATGGCGCGGGGCGCGTCATGCTCTGTTTTACGGATGAGAAGGAGGTTGTATTTCCGATCTCAGCCGTGAAAATTACGGGAAAGGGCATTGAAGGACTCCGACATCCCGACTTTCTGGGAAGTATAATATCCCTGGGACTGGAGCGGAAAAGCATAGGCGACATAATCACCGGAGAAGCCGAGTGTACGGCTTTCGCCGAAAGCGCCGTTGCGCCCTTTATAGCGGACAGCCTTACAGAGGTCGGAGGGGTTCGCGTTTCGTGCGGAGTATGTACGGCGTATGAGGCGGAGGTTACGCCTCGCTTTGAGGAGGTAACGGGTACCGTTGCGACTCTTCGCGCCGACAGCGTTGTTGCGGTTATGCTCAACACGTCGCGCTCGAAGGCGGCGGAATATATTACGGCGCAGAGGTTTTACTTAAATCAGGCGCTGTGTACAAAATGCGACAAGGAAATAAAGGAAAACGACATACTGTCGGTGCGCCGTTTCGGAAAGGCGCGGGTGACGGACACGGGCGGACGTTCAAAAAAGGGACGTATTTATGTGACGCTGGCAAAATATATTTAACAAGGAAGTAATAGATATGCTCACACCTCTTGAAATTCAGAAAATCGAATTCAGAAAAAAATTGGGCGGTTACAAGCGTGATGACGTGGATGATGTCATGAACGTAGTATCGGGCGACTATGAGGAGCTGTACAAGGAAAATATCAGGCTGAAGGACAGGCTTGAGGTGCTTGAGGATCTTGTAAACAAGTACAAGGCCATGGAGGACACCATGCGCGAAACGCTTGTGGTTGCGCAGCGCGCCGCGGATGATTTGTCAAAGAGCGCGGAGCAGAAGGCGGAGAGCATAATCGCAAAAGCAACCAACGAGGCTGAGCTGATACGCGAGGCGGCTCGGGCAAAGGTGAGAGATACGCTTGAGGAAAAGGATAGGGCGGAGACGGATATTCTTTCCTACAGCATACAGATAGATTCAATTTTAGACGCACAAAAGAAAATCGTTGCGCAAATACTTAACTCAAGGAGTGATAAAGATGGATTACGGTCAGACACTGAATCTGCCGAAGACTGATTTCCCCATGAGGGGCAACCTTCCGCAGAGAGAGCCTCAAATTCTCGACAAGTGGCTTAATGAGGATCTTTACGGAAAGCTTATGGAGCATAACGAGGGAAAGCCCCTCTTTGTTTTGCATGACGGGCCTCCGTACGCAAACGGAGATATGCACATGGGTCATGCTCTGAACAAAACCCTTAAGGACATTATTACAAGATATAAGAATATGAGCGGCTTCAAGGCTCCTTATATTCACGGCTGGGACACTCACGGTCTTCCCATAGAGAGACAGGCAATCAAAAAGCTCGGAATCAACCGCGACGCGGTAGGCCCCGTGAAGTTCCGCGAAACATGCCGCGACTTTGCGCTCGGCTATGTTGAAAATCAGAAAAAGCAGATACAGCGTCTCGGATCTATCGGCGATTGGGACGATATATATGTAACGCTTGACCCGAAGTTTGAGGAAAAGCAGATCCGCATTTTCGGAGAAATGGCTAAGAAGGGCTACATCTACCGCGGATTAAAGCCCATTTACTGGTGTCCCGAATGTGTAACGGCTCTTGCGGAGGCAGAGATAGAGTACAGCGAGGACAAAACAAGCTCCATCTATGTTAAATTCAGCGTCTCCGACGACAAGGGCGTATTTGAAAAGCTGGGAATAGATAAAAATAAGGTCTATTTCGTTATCTGGACTACAACCACATGGACCCTTCCCGCAAACGTGGCAATAGCCGTGAACGAAAACTTTGAGTACAGCCTTGTAAAGAGCGGCGAGGAGGTATATGTAATCGCCTCCGAGCTTGTGGAGAGCACAATGGCTGCCGGAAGCGTGACGGAATATGAGGTTATAGGCACGGTAAAGGGCGCGGAGCTTGAGTACATCAAGTGCCGTCATCCGTTTATAGACCGTGAAAGCCTTGTAATAACGGGCGACCATGTAACGCTTGAAGCGGGTACGGGCTGCGTTCACACGGCTCCCGGTCACGGCGCGGATGACTATATCGCGTGTCAGAGATATAAGGAAATACCGATTATCGTTCCCGTTGACGACCACGGCTACCTCAACGAGCTTGCGGGCGAGTTTGAAGGGCTTTTCTACGCGGACAGCAACGAAAAGATTATAGAAAGACTTAAGAGCGGAAACGCGCTCTTTGCCATTACGCCCATTATCCACCAGTATCCTCACTGCTGGAGATGCCATGAGCCTATTGTTTTCCGTGCGACGGAGCAGTGGTTTGCCTCCGTTGAGGATATTAAGGAGGACGCGGTCAAGGCTATTGAGGGAGTAAGATGGATTCCCGCATGGGGTGAGGACAGAATCAAGTCAATGGTTCTTGACAGAAACGATTGGTGCATTTCCCGTCAGAGAACGTGGGGAGTTCCGATTCCGATTTTCTACTGCGAGGATTGCGGCAAGCCCCTCGTAACGGAGGAGTCTATCGACGCGGTAGCCCGCCTCTTCGGAGAGAAGGGTTCGTCCGCATGGTATGTGGAGCCGCCGGAGGAGATACTTCCGGAGGGAACGGCATGCGAATGCGGCTGCACAAGGTTTACAAAGGAAACGGACATCATGGACGTTTGGTTCGACTCGGGTTCAAGCCATTCGGGCGTTCTCGACGTTAAGAAGTCGCTTAAATTCCCCGCGGATATTTATCTTGAAGGCAACGACCAGTACAGGGGATGGTTCCAGTCGTCGCTTCTTACAAGCGTTGCCGCGCGCGGCTGCGCTCCCTATAAAACGGTTATAACTCACGGTATGATAGTTGACCAGACAGGCGAGAAGTTCAGCAAGTCAAAGGGCAACGGTATCAGCCCCAAGCAGATAATAGAGAAGTACGGCGCCGATATACTCAGATTGTGGGTCGTTTCCGCAGACTATAAGACGGATATGAGAATTTCCGACGGCATCCTTAAGCAGCTTTCGGAGGCGTACCGTAAGATAAGAAATACGGCTCGTTTCATTCTCGGCAATATAAGCGACTTTGACCCCGATACGGATGCGGTTCCCTATGAGGAAATGTCGGAGATTGACAAGTGGGCGCTTATACGTCTCAACAAGGTTGTTGAAAAGGTTGTTTCCTCCTATGAGGAATACGAGTTCCACATGATATATCACAATATTCATAACTTCTGCGTTGTGGATATGAGTAACGTATATCTTGACATTATAAAGGATCGTCTCTACACGAGCAGGGCGGATTCCAAGGAGAGAAGAAGCGCGCAGAGCGCAATGTACATTGTGCTTGACACTCTTGTAAGGCTTATCGCTCCGGTGCTTTGCTACACCTCCGATGAGATATGGAGCTTTATGCCCCATTCCGAAAGCGACGAGACCTTCTCCGTTCTCCTGAACGATATGGCAAAGCCCAACCCCCTTTATCATAACGATGAAATCGAAGCAAAGTGGGATAAGCTCCTTGAAATACGCGAAAGGGCGCTTAAGGCGCTTGAAGAGGAGCGCGCGGCTAAGAGAATAGGCAAGAGCCTTGAAGCAAAGGTTACCGTTTCCGCGGACGCGGACTACGATTTCTTAAAGAGCGTTGAGGATCAGCTTGCCGAGATATTCATCGTATCGAAGGCGGAGGTTGTAAAGGGCGAGGATAAGATCATTATAACGCCTGCCGAGGGCGTGAAGTGCGAGCGCTGCTGGACTGTTTCCGACAGCGTGGGCAAAAATCCCCTCCATCCGACAATATGCGCAAGGTGCGCCGCTAATTTAGGGTAATTTTAAAGTAATCGCTTAGTCACAGAGGTAATCCTTCTGTGACTAAGTGCTATGAAGGAGTGGAGATTATGTCTCCGAAGAAATTGGCATTAAGGTATTCCCTTTTCGGGCTGCTCGCTGTTTTGATAGCGGTTTTTGACCAGACGGCTAAATTTGCCGTTGGGAGAAGCTTTGTAACGGGACAGACGAAAACCGTTATAGCGGGCGTTTTGAATTTCACCTATATATTGAACGAGGGCGCGGCTTTCGGCATAATGCAGGGCAGAAAGACGGCGTTTATAATCATAACCATTGTTGTGTTTGCGGCGGCTTTCTTATACTTTAAAAAATTTAAGCCGACAAGCCCGCTCGAGCTTACTGCCGCCGCCTTTATCCTTGCGGGGGCTGTGGGCAACCTGATAGACCGCGTAGCCTTCGGCTATGTGCGCGATTTTATCGATGTGGCGTTTATCGACTTTCCCATATTCAACATTGCCGACTGCGCTATATGCGTAGGGGCGGCGCTTATCATAATTTATGCCCTTCTTGACGTAAGGAGGAGCGCATGAACGACGTAACCCTTACGGCTCGCTATGAGGCGAGATGCGATAAATATATTTCCGAAAACATTGAGGGAGTGTCCCGCTCATACATCAAAAAGCTGTCGGACGAAAAAAAGATATTTGTAAACGGAATCGCAAAAAACGCGTCCTACAAATTAAAAAAGGGCGATGTGATAGAATTTTCCGTTCCGGAACCGGAGGAGATTGAGGCAAAGCCCGAGGACATACCGCTCGACATTGTTTATGAGGACGGGGAGCTTCTTGTCGTAAATAAGCCGCGAGGCATGGTGGTTCATCCGGCGCCGGGCAACGAAACGGGAACGCTTGTGAACGCTGTTTTGTATCATTGCAAGGGGAACCTTTCGGGAATAAACGGAGCGCTCCGCCCGGGAATAGTACACAGAATCGATAAGGACACCACGGGGCTTCTCGCGGTGGCAAAGACAAACGAGGCGCACGCCGCTCTTGCCGCCGAGCTTTCGGACAGAACTCTTTCGAGGGAATATTATGCCCTTGTCCACGGAAACATAAAAGAGGACGAGGGAAGAATATCCGCTCCGATCGCAAGGAGCGAAAGCGACCGCAAAAAAATGGCAGTGGCGCGTAAAGGCGGACGCGAGGCGGTGACGGATTATTTCGTCGTTGAGCGCTTCGGAACGTACACGCTTGTGCGCTGCAAGCTCCATACGGGGCGGACGCACCAGATACGCGTACATATGCGCTATATAGGTCATCCGATCGCGGGAGACAAGGTCTACGGAGTGAAAAAAGAGGAATTTAATCTTGAAGGGCAGCTTCTCCATGCGGGAAAAATCGGCTTCAGACACCCGAAAACGGGAGAGAATATGACATTTTCGGCGCCGCTGCCCGATGATTTTGAGCATGTGCTTGATATACTAAGGGAAAAAAGTGAGAAAGGCTGGTAGATATGCTGTCAGGACGAAAAGACTTGCTCGGTATAAAGGAGCTTTCCAAGGAAGACATTTACTACATACTCGACACTGCCGTCGATATGAAAGAAAAGGTTCTTTCAAACGATAAGAAAACGTATCATTTGCAGGGCAAAAGCATTGTGACGCTCTTTTACGAAAACAGCACGAGAACGCGTCTTTCCTTTGAGCTTGCGTCAAAATATATGTCGTCCTCGTCGGCGAATATAACAGCTTCGGGTTCGAGCGTGCAAAAGGGCGAAAGCCTGCTTGACACGGGGCGCACCATTGACCGAATGGGGACGGACGTTATCATAATTCGACACGCGTCCTCGGGAGCGCCGCACCTTTTGGCAAAAAACGTAAAGGCTCATGTCATAAACGCGGGCGACGGCATGAACGAGCATCCCACTCAGGCATTGCTTGATATGTATACCATCCGCGAGCATAAAGGCGGCTTTGAAGGCTTAAAGGCGGCGATAGTCGGGGACATTACACATTCGAGAGTTGCGAGAAGCGACGCGTACGCCCTTACAAGGCTCGGCGCGGAGATAAGCGTTGCGGGCCCTCCGACGCTGATTCCGCGGGGCTTTGAGGAGACGGGAAACGTAAAAATATGCCGCAGCGTTGAGGAAGCGGTTTCGGACGCGGATGTTGTAATAAACCTCAGAATACAGCTTGAAAGGCAGAAGTCGGCTCTGTTTCCGACGATACGCGAATACAGCGAATTTTTCGGCATGAATGACGAAAGGCTTGCGCTTGCCAAGAAGGACGCGCTTGTTATGCATCCGGGCCCCATAAACCGAGGAGTTGAACTGACAAGCTCTGTTGCGGACTGCGAGCAGTCGTTTATAGACGAGCAGGTCACAAACGGTGTGGCGGTGAGAATGGCGGTGCTTCACATACTTTGCAAGGCTGATTAAGGGAGGGCGTACTTTTGAAAAGGATAATTAAAAACGGACATATTATAGATTTGCAAAACGGTATCGATATGCTCGGCGACATACTTACGGTTGACGGCATGATAGCCGAAATTGCGGAAAAGATAGACGATAGCGAGGCTGAAGTAATTGACGCAAGGGGCATGGTCGTTTCAGCGGGTCTTATAGATATGCATGTACACCTCCGTGAGCCGGGCTTTGAATATAAGGAGGACATTGAAACGGGAACCCGTGCCGCCGCCGCGGGCGGATTCACAAGCGTATGCTGTATGCCGAACACCAATCCCGTGTGCGACAATTCCTCGGTGGTGCGCTATATAAAGGAGCGCGAAAAAGAGGCTGCGTCCTGCAGGGTTTTCCCGATAGGAGCCATAACAAAAGGGCTTAAGGGCGAGGAGCTTGCCGAAATGGGCGAGATGAAAAAGGCGGGAATAGTAGCCGTATCCGACGACGGCAAGCCTGTGAGAAGCGGCTCGGTAATGAGAAGGGCTATTCTTTACGCAGACGGCTTTGACCTGCCGGTGATATCCCACTGCGAGGAAATGAGCCTTCTTGACGGCGGACAGATGAACGACTCCGTAACGGCAACCCTTCTGGGGCTGCGGCCGATAGTTCCCGCGGTTGAAGAGGCTATGGTTTCAAGGGATATACTCATAGCGGAGCATGAGGGCAAGAGGGTGCATATAGCCCATGTCAGCACGAAAAACAGCGTGGAGCTTGTGCGGAGCGCAAAAAAGCGCGGCGTGAAGGTCACCTGCGAGACGGCTCCCCATTATTTCACCCTTACCGATAAGGCGGTGGAGGGCTTTAACACAAACGCGAAGATGAATCCTCCCCTCAGAGGCGAGGAGGATGTGGAGGCGATAACGGAAGGGCTTGCGGACGGTACCGTAGACTGCATTATAACCGACCATGCGCCGCATCATATTGACGAAAAGAACCTTGAGTTTGAGTTTGCGGCAAACGGCATAGTGGGGCTTGAAACATCGCTTGCGCTTTCGATAACATATCTTGTAAAGACGGGCAGGATGACTTTGGGCGAAATGCTTAAGAAGATGACGTATAATCCGTCGAAAATACTCAATCTCAATCTGGGAGAGATAGCTGTGGGGAAGATAGCCGACCTGACGGTTTTTGACCCTGACGAAATATGGACGGTTGATATAAATAAATTTCATTCAAAGAGCAAGAACTCGCCCTATGACGGCTATACACTGTCGGGCAAGGCGCATATGACAATAGTCGGAGGAGAGGTAATGTACAATGGATAAGCTGATTGAAAGGATAATCGAAAAGGACATGAATCCCACTGTGGCGGGACTTGACCCGAAGCTTGACTATGTGCCGGATTTTATAAAGGCGCCGTGCATGGAAAAAAATGCCGACAACCCCGCAAAGGGCGCGGCAGAGGCGATTTTTGAGTTCAACAGGGAGCTGATAGACAGCCTTTATGACATTATCCCCGCGATAAAGCCTCAGAGCGCGTATTATGAAATGTACGGCATTGAAGGGATTATCTGCCTTGACAAGACTATAAAATACGCAAGGGAGAAGGGGCTGTATGTGCTTCTTGACGTGAAACGCGGCGATATCGGAGCCACTGCCGAGGCGTACAGCGCGGCATATATCGGTGAGACTGAGTACGGCGAAAAAAGCGCCCGCTCCTTTACGCCCGACGCCGTGACGGTAAATCCCTACCTCGGAACGGACGGGCTGAAGCCCTTTGTAAACGACGCAAAGGCATATGACAAGGACATTTTCATCCTTGTAAAGACGTCCAATCCTTCCTCGGGAGAGCTGCAGGATTTAAAGATTGACGGCGTGCCGATATATGAAAAGACTGCCGCGGCGGTTAATTCCCTCGGCAGCGATAATATCGGAAAATACGGGTATAATAGGGTCGGAGCCGTAGTCGGCGCAACCTATCCCGAGCAGATAAAGCAATTGAGAGGAGTAATGCCGAATACATTCTTCCTCATTCCCGGCTACGGCGCTCAGGGCGGCAAGGCTGAGGACTGCGCTCTCGCCTTTGACGAAAGAGGCTTGGGAGGAATTGTAAATTCCTCGAGAGGAATCATGTGCGCTTATAAAAAGGGCGATTGGAGGGACGAGGATTTCGGCAAGGCTGCGCGCGCCGAAGCCGAAAGGATGAAGGAGGCTCTGAAAAAATGTATAATGAAGTGAAATTCTGCAAAATAATCGGAAAAAGAGAAATTGCGAAAAATCAGATTGAGCTTTTGCTGGAAAACGGAAAGCTTGCCGAAGAGGCGCAGCCGGGGCAGTTTGTGCATATAAACATCGGAAGCGAGGCGCATATCCTGCGCCGCCCGATTTCCGTATGCGACGTATATGACGACATAACGAGAATAGTTTTTGAAATAAAGGGCGAGGGTACAAGGCTGCTGTCGGAAAAGAAGGTCGGCGACACGTTGGATCTGCTCGGGCCGTTGGGACAGGGCTTTACCGTGAAAAAGGACGCGAGGGCGGTAATAATCGGAGGCGGTCTCGGAAGCTTTCCCCTGCTATATCTTGCAAAAAAGCTTGAAAAGCCGAAAACCTTCCTCGGCTTCAGGAACAGGGACATGGTGTGCCTGGAGGAGGATTTCGGAAAAGCCGGAGAGGTACAAATTGCGACAGACGACGGAAGCTACGGCTATCACGGCTTTGCGATAGATCTTGCAAAAAAAGCTCTTGACGGCTGCGATATTATCTATGCCTGCGGCCCCGCGCCCATGCTTAAGGCGGTAAAGAGTCTGGCGGCGGAAACGGGGATAAAGTGCGAGATATCGATGGAACAGCGCATGGGCTGCGGCATAGGCGCGTGTCTTGTGTGCGTGTGCAAAACAAGCTCGGGCTATGAAAAGGTTTGTCAGAAGGGCCCCGTATTTGACGCAAGCGAGGTGGAATTCTGAAAAATGCCGCTGTATCCGCGCCGAATCGGAGCTTGAGGTATCCCGATACATCGGCGCGCATATTTGGCGCAATCTGCTTAGAGCATTTTCCGAAATTCGCTGCAAAAAGGAGTTGGATAAATTATGAACACCAAGATAAATTTCTGCGGAGTCGAGTTTGAAAATCCCGTTGTTACGGCTTCGGGAACATTCGGCTTCGGATATGAATATTCTCAGTATTACGACCTTGATTCTATCGGAGGCATCAGCGTTAAGGGGCTTACCCTAAAGCCTCGCGAGGGCAACAGACCGCCGCGCATTGCGGAGGTTTACGGAGGCGTATTAAACAGCGTGGGGCTTCAGAACCCGGGAATTGAAAGCTTTCTCAAAAATGACCTGCCGTTCCTTAAATCGAGATTTAAGAAGTGCAGAATAATAGCAAATATTTCGGGGAGCTGCATGGAGGACTATGCGGAAATGGCGCGCCTTATGTCGGGCTCCGATGTGGATTTGGTTGAGATGAACATTTCCTGCCCAAACGTGAAGGAGGGCGGAGCAGCGTTCGGAACAAATCCGAAAACGGTTTACGAGATAACCGAGAAGGTAAAGGCGAGCTGCTCAAAGCCCCTTGCCGTCAAGCTGTCGCCGAACGTAAGCGACATTGCGGAGATTGCGAGAGCCGCCGAGAGCGCGGGAGCCGACGCGCTGAGCCTTATAAACACCATCCTCGGAATGAAGATAGACATTAACACCCGCCGCCCGATACTCGCAAACAACGTAGGAGGCATGAGCGGCCCCGCGGTAAAGCCCGTGGCGGTGCGCATGGTATGGCAGGTTAAAAACGCCGTAAACATCCCCATTATCGGCATGGGCGGCATTTCAAACGGCGATGACGCGGTTGAATTTATGCTTGCGGGCGCAAGTCTGGTCGCTGTGGGTACGGGTAATTTTGCGGATCCCTACTGCGCGGTCAAGACGCGCTACGGCATAGAGGAATATATGCGCAGAAACAATATTGATGACGTCAATGAAATAATAGGAGGAGTAAAACCATGGTAAGCGATGAAAGAATTATTGAAATATTAAAGGAGGCGGGCGTGCTTCAGGAGGGACACTTCCGTCTGACAAGCGGACGCCACAGCGCAAAATATCTCCAGTGCGCAAAGATTTTTCAGTACACAAAATATTCGGAGGAGCTTTGCGGCGTGCTTGCGGAAAAGTATGCCGACGCGGGCGCGGACGTTGTTATAGGCCCCGCTATCGGCGCTGTTCAGATGGCATATGAGGTGAGCCGCGCTCTCGGCGTAAGGAACATTTTCGCCGAGAGGGAAAACGGCGTAATGACTCTCCGCCGCGGCTTTACGATAGAGCCGGGGGAAAAGGCGCTTGTGGTTGAGGATGTTGTCACAACCGGCGGCAGCGTAAGAGAGGTCATTGACATAGTAAAGAAAAATGGCGGGGAAGTAGTGGGCGTCGGAAGCATTGTTGACCGCACGGGCGGAAAGATTGACTTCGGCGTACCCTTCAAGGCGGTCATTTCAATGGAGGTTGCCTCCTATGAGGAAGCTGATTGCCCGCTTTGCAAGAAGGGGATTCCGATAGTGAAGCCCGGCAGCAGAACATTTGCCGAGTAATTCAGTACATAGTAAAGGATGAAGTAAGATGAATAAGGGTAAATTTTATATTACAACACCGATTTATTATCCCAGCGACAATCTTCACATCGGTCATGCGTACTGCACAGTCGCGGCGGACACTATAGCACGGTACAAGCGCGCGCAGGGCTATGACGTAATGTTCCTTACGGGAACGGACGAGCACGGGCTGAAGATACAGCGTAAGGCGGAGGCAAAGGGCATAACGCCTCAGCAGTATGTTGATGATATCGTTTCGGGCATAAAGGATCTTTGGAAGCTTTTAGACATTTCAAACGACCGTTTTATAAGAACCACCGATGAACAGCATGTAAAAGCGGTGCAGAAAATATTCAATAAGCTCTATGAAAAGGGCGATATATATAAGAGCGAGTACGAGGGTATGTACTGTACGCCCTGCGAGTCTTTCTGGACACAGTCGCAGCTGAAGGACGGAAAATGCCCCGATTGCGGCCGTCCTGTTGAAAAGACCCGTGAGGAGAGCTATTTCTTCCGCCTTTCAAAGTATCAGGACAAGATTATCGAGCTTATAGAGCAAAACCCCGAATTTTTACAGCCCGCGGCCAGACAGAACGAAATGCTCAACAACTTCCTCCGTCCGGGGCTTGAGGATTTGTGCGTTACGAGAACATCCTTTGACTGGGGCATCCCCGTCACCTTTGACCCGAAGCATGTCGTGTATGTGTGGATTGACGCTTTGACGAATTATATCACAGCCCTCGGCGCGTTTTCCGACAATGATGAGGATTTCCGAAAATACTGGCCCGCGGATGTTCACCTTGTGGGAAAAGAAATAGTGCGTTTCCATTCCATCATATGGCCGGCAATTCTGATGGCTCTCGATTTGCCGCTGCCCAAGCAGATATTCGGTCACGGCTGGCTCAAAATCGACGGCGACAAGATGAGTAAATCAAAGGGCAACGTGGTAGACCCGGTAGTGCTTGTAAATAACTACGGTGTGGACGCGGTGCGCTACTTCCTTATGCGCGAGGTGCCGTTCGGATCGGACGGAGATTTCACCAACGAGAGCCTGATTGCGAGAATAAACGCCGACCTTGCAAACGATTTGGGGAATCTTCTGAGCAGAACGGTGTCGATGATAGAAAAGTATTTCGGCGGCGCTCTGCCCGAGGAAAGAGAGGCGGACGCAATTGACGGCGAGCTGATAAAGACGGCTTCGGCAGCGGCAGAAAATGTTGAAAGGCTGATGGACTCCTTTGACTTTTCAAACGCTCTTGCGGAGATTTGGAAGCTCATTTCAAGAGCCAACAAGTATATTGACGAGACAACGCCGTGGATACTCGCAAAGGACGAGAGCAGAAAAGCCCGTCTTGCGGCTGTATTGTACAACCTTGTTGAGTGCCTGCGCATAGCCGCGGAGCTTATCCGCCCCGTAATGCCCAACACTACGCCGAAAATCCTTGAACAGCTCGGCGTTCCCGAATACGGCTGGGACAGCGCAAAGACGTTCGGCACGGCAAGGGATATCACCGTTCACAAGGGAGAGGCGCTTTTCCCGAGAATAGATATGGAAAAGGAGCTTGAACGCCTGGAGAACGAAAAGACCGAAACATCTGCCGAGGCGGCGGAAAAGCCCGAGGCAAAGGCGGAAATAACAATAGACGATTTTGCGAAAATTGACCTCAGATGCGCGACGGTAATCGCTGCGGAAAAGGTGAAGAAGGCGTCGAAGCTTTTGAAATTGCAGCTTGACCTCGGATATGAAAAGAGGCAGGTCGTTTCGGGAATTGCGAAATATTACACGCCCGAAGAGATGGTCGGCAAGAAGGTAGTTGTGGTTACAAACCTCAAGCCCGTAAAGCTCTGCGGCGAGGAGTCAAACGGTATGATACTCTGCGCCTCTGAGGGAGATGCGCTTAAGATAGTTGCGCCCGAGGGCGAAATGAAGAACGGCAGCGAGGTAAGGTAAATGCTTTTTGACGTTCATGCCCATTATGACGACGGCAAATTTGACGGCGACCGCGATGTGATATTGTCTGAAATGCGCGGGGGCAATGTGGGGCATATAATAAATGTCGGCTGCGACATTGAGTCGAGCCGCGCTTCGATTGCGCTTGCGGAAAAATATCCGTTTATATATGCGGCGGTCGGGTTTCATCCGTCGGAAATCCATAAATTTAAGGACGGGGACTATGACCTTATTTCGGAAATGGCAAAGAATGAAAGGGTTGTTGCCATAGGTGAGATAGGGCTTGAATACCACTACGGGAAGGAGACGGCTCCCCTGCAAAGGCGTTTTTTTGCCGAGCAGATAGAGCTTGCAAAGGAATTGAAGCTCCCCTTTCAGGTGCATGAGAGAGAAGCGGCGGGGGATTGCCTTGACATATTAAAATCCGCTTCAATAGGCGAACGGCGCGGAATGATGCACTGCTTTTCGGGCTCCAAGGAAACGGCACGGGAAATGCTGCGCCTCGGAATGAAAATATCTGTCGGGGGAACGCTGACATTTAAAAACAATGTCAAAACCGTTGAGGTCGTTTCATATGTGCCGATAGAGGAAATCATGATTGAAACAGACAGCCCGTATCTTGCGCCCGTACCCTACAGAGGAAAGAGAAATTCCTCTCTCTATATCCGTGCCGTGGCGGAGAGGATAGCTGAGATAAAGGGCATGGAGACTGAAGAGGTAATTGCCCTCACAGAAAAAAACGCAATGAAATTTTTTGATATAAAAGAGTGATACTATGGCATATATTATAGCGTACCCGATAGGGGACAGCCTTTATGTAAACCTTACGAACCGCTGTACAAACGCCTGTTCCTTCTGCGTGAGGACATCGACCGATTTCGGCATGGGATACGACCTTTGGTTAGACCGGGAGCCGTCGGTCGAAGAGGCGGTCGCGGATATTAGGGAAAAGGACGTAAATAAGTACAAGGAGCTTGTCTTCTGCGGCTACGGCGAGCCCACCGAGCGGTTTGACGACATGATGGAAATAATACGCCGTGTGAAGGAATTTTCCGATGTAAAGATTCGCATAAACACCAACGGACACGCAAACATAATAGCGGGGCGCGATGTTACCCCCGAAATGGCGGGGCTTGTCGATACTCTTTCCGTAAGCCTTAACGCGCCCGACGCGAAAAGGTATCAGGAAATATGCAGCTGTATCTACGGGGAGGACGGGTTTTACGCCATGCTTGATTTTGCGGAAAAGGCAAAGGCGTATGTTCCGAACGTTATCCTCAGCATTGTTGACATAATGGACGGGGACGACAAGGATAAGTGCCGCAAATTGGCGGAAAAAATAGGAGTAAGGCTGAGAATAAGGGAATTGATAAAGTAATTGTAAAAGGCTTTAGCGGATGATTTAAAAACATTTGTTAAAGTCTTTTGACTTTTTTAAACGAAAAACGTTTATGTGAGTCAAAATAAAGCGCCTTGAAACGCGTCTTTTTGTGAGATTTTAGGCTTTACATTTTGAAGTGTAAGTGATATATTATATAGAAAGGCAAAGAGGAGGAGATCGCGGTGAAGGTCGGCTTTATAGGCGCGGGAAGAGTCGGATGCAGCACGGCGATTCTGCTGAAAGAGACAGTTTCCCTTGCGGGCTTTTATTCGCGGAGCAGGAAAAGCGCCGAGGAAGCGGCTTTTTTGACGGACAGCGCGGCGTTTGCCGATGCAAAGGCGCTTTGCGGAGAAAGCGATATCGTTTTTATAACAACTCCGGACGGCGCGATAAATTCCGTATGGAACGGAATTAAAGAATATATGGGCGGGAAAACTGTCTGCCACATGAGCGGAGCTTATTCGGCGGCGGAGGCTTTCCCCGATTCGGAAATATTCGGAGCCAAGAGCGCTTCAATACATCCGCTTATGGCGGTGAGCGACAAAAAAACCTCGTACAAAAAGCTCGGAAACGCCTTTTTCACCGCAGAGGGAGGCGCGGCGAAGGAGCTTTGCGAAATATTTGAAAAAGCGGGCTGCAGCGTTAAGAAAACGGATGCGTCCTTTAAGAAAAACTATCACGCGGCGGCGGTCATTGCGAGCAACCTGACGCTATCGCTTTTGAAAATGAGCTGCGAGGAGCTTGAAAAGTGCGGCTTTTCGGAAGGCGAAGCGCTTGAAGCGATAAAGCCCCTTGTAATGGGGAACCTTGAAAATCTCTTTGAAAAGGGCTTTGAAAGCAGCCTGACCGGTCCCCTTGAACGGGGCGACACGGAAACAGTCGGAAAACACCTTGCGGCGCTTACGGGCGACACAAGGGAGGTATATAAAAAGCTGTCGAGACATCTTTTGGGAACGGCAAAAATAAAGAACCCGGGCGTTGATTACAGCGCTCTTGAAGAGGAGTTGCAGAAATGAAAAACACAGTTCTCACATTTGCTGAAATGAAGAAAAAGGGCGAGAAGATATCGATGCTTACGGCATACGATTATTCTATGGCAAAGTTGGTGGATTCTTCGGGCGTAAATTCCATACTTGTGGGAGATTCGCTGGGAAACGTCATTCTCGGATATGAAAATTCCGTAAGAGTTACCATGGAGGACATGATTCACCACACAAGAGCCGTTTCCCGCGGAGTAAAAAACGCGCTGCTTATTGCGGATATGCCGTTTATGTCGTATCAGACGAGCGTATATGACGCCGTGGTGAACGCGGGACGCCTCATTCAGGAGGGGTGCGCCAACGCGGTAAAGCTTGAGGGCGGAGTTGATGTGCAAAAGCATATAGAGGCTATCGTCAAAGCATCCGTCCCTGTTTGCGCGCATATAGGGCTTACGCCTCAGTCCACAAATGTGTTCGGAGGCTTCAAGGTGCAGGGAAAGACGCTTGAAACCGCGAAGAAGATATTGGCGGACGCAAAGGCTGTGGAGGATGCGGGCGCGTTTGCCGTTGTACTTGAAGGAATACCGGCTCCCATCGCGGAGATGATAACAAACAGCATATCGATACCGACTATCGGTATCGGCGCGGGAACAGGGTGCGACGGACAGGTGCTTGTGGTAAACGATATGCTCGGAATGTTCAGCGATTTTGTGCCGAAGTTCGTAAAGCAGTTTGCGGATGTGGGCAGTATAATGACAGACGCGTTCAAAAGGTACGATGAGGAAGTAAAGAACGGCTCCTTCCCCGATGACGCGCACAGCTATAAAATGGATGAAAACGTTCTTGCGGAGCTTAAAAAGCTGCTTCTTGAAGATAAATAAGCGGGTGATTTAAAGTGTTGGTTTGTACAACGGTAGATGAAATAAGAAAGTATATAAAGGAGCAGAAGCTCCGGGGAAAGACCGTAGGGCTTGTGCCGACAATGGGCTTTCTCCACGAGGGGCACGCCTCGCTTGTGAAGAGAAGCGTTGCCGAGTGCGACATAACGGCAGTCAGCGTATTTGTAAACCCGATACAGTTTGCGCCCAACGAGGACTTTGACGCATATCCGAGGGATTTTGAGCATGATTGCAGACTTTTGGAGGAATGCGGAGCGGACGTTGTGTTCCATCCCGAGGCAGAGGAGCTTTACGCCCCCGATTTTAGCACGGGAGTGACCATGGAGGTGCTTTCAAAAACCCTTTGCGGAAAGACAAGACCTACTCATTTCAACGGAGTGTGTACCATAGTATCAAAGCTTTTTAACATAGTTACTCCCGACAAGGCGTTCTTCGGGCAGAAGGATGCACAGCAGCTCGCAATAATAAAACGCATGGTTCGCGATCTCAATTTCGGAATAGAAATCGTGGGCTGTCCCATAGTGAGAGAAGCGGACGGGCTTGCAAAAAGCTCAAGAAACACTTACCTTTCGCCCGAGGAACGCAAGGCTGCGCTCTGTCTGTCGCAGAGCGTCGGAATAGGCGAGAGCATGGTAAAACAGGGCGAGAAGGAAACGGCGGTTATACTTAAAGCTATGCGCGAGCATATTGAAAAGGAGCCGAGAGCCAAAATCGATTATGTGGAAGCGGTGGACGCCGTAACAATGCAGCCGGTGGACAGGATAACGGGCGACACGCTTTTTGCCATGGCTGTATATATCGGAAAGACGAGACTTATCGATAACTTTACGGCATAAATTTGCGCCGGCGCAGGGCGTGGGAACGGAGATCATTATGACTGTAACGATGCTGAAAAGCAAAATACACCGTGCGACTGTCACCGAGGCGGAGCTGAATTATGTCGGCTCCATAACGGTTGACTCCCTCCTTCTTGAGGAGGCGGGGATACTGGAATACGAAAAGGTGCAGGTCGTAAATATAAATAACGGAGAAAGAATCGAAACATATACTATCGCGGGGGAGAGAGGCAGCGGAGTAATCTGCTTAAACGGCGCCGCCGCGCGCTGCGCCTCGAGAGGCGATAAGGTGATAATTATGGCGTATGCCGATATGTCGCCCGAGGAAGCGCGTACCTTTAGACCGAAGGTAATATTTACCGACGATAAAAACAATATAACGAAAAAAGCCGACTATGAAAAGCACGGAGAGTTTTTT